>NZ_JBHSRF010000038.1:0-82173 GCF_042658925.1 Sphaerisporangium aureirubrum | reverse complement strand
CCGGCGGGCCGTCGCCCGCCGGGGCCGGGCGTAGTGTCACATCCGTGGGTCCGATCACGGGTGGGCCCCCCGGGGTGACGGCCGGCCGAGCTGTGCCCGGACCCACGAGGCCACGGAGAGGAGCAGGCCATCGCCGGCTTCGCGGAGCTGCTACGCGGGCACCGGCACGCGGCGCGCCTGACCCTCGAACAGCTCGCCGAAGCATCAGGGGTCAGTGCCAGGACCCTGTCGGACATGGAGCGCGGACGCTCCAAAGGACCTCAGCACCGGACCGTCACCGCCCTCGCGGACGCGCTCGCCCTCGGCGAGGCCGACCGCGAGCAGCTGATCGGCCAGGCCAGGGACGGCCGTCTGCGGGACCACTGGACGCGGCCGACCGGGCTGTGCGAGCTGCCCCGGTCGGTGGACGACTTCACCGGCCGGGCCGCCGAGATGGCCTGGACGGACGACCTGGTGCACGGCGGAGACACGCCCGGTGCCGCCGGCGTGGCGCTCATCACCGGCGCCGCCGGGCTGGGCAAGACCACGTTCGCCGTCCGCGCCGCCCACGTCCTGCGGCCGGACTTTCCCGGCGGGGTGTTCTTCGTCGACCTGTTCGGCATGTCCCCCCGGCCGCTCGCCGCCGACGACGCCGTGACGCAACTGCTGCGCGCGCTCGGCACCGCCGAGCGGCACATGCCCGCCGACCCGCTGGAGCGCGCCTCGTTGTACCGGTCACTGCTGCGGGAGCGGCGCGTCCTGGTCGTGCTCGACAACGCCGGGTCGGAGGAGCAGCTACGGCCGCTCCTCCCCGGAGGCGGCCCCAGCAGGGCGCTCGCGACGAGCAGGCGGCTGCTGGCCGGGCTGGAGGGGGTGCACAGGCTGAGTCTCGGCCCGTTGCCGGCGGCGGAGGCGGCCGGGCTGCTGGCCGGGATCGTGGCCGGGCGTGGTTCCCCTGGCGCCGGAACGGAGATCAGCGAGCTCGCCCGGCTGTGTGGCGGCCTGCCCCTCGCCCTGCGGATCGTGGGAAACCGGCTGATCAGCAGGCCGGGATGGAGCGCCGCCGAACTCGCCGCCCGGCTGGCGGACGAGGAACGCCGCCTCGATCAGCTCAGGGCCGGGGACCTCAAGATCGCCAAAGCGTTCGGGATGTCCTACGAGCAACTCGCGGAATCCGCGCGGCGGGTCTTCCGCCGGCTCGCCCTGGTCCCCGGCCGTGACTTCGACGCCACCCTCGCCTCGGTCGTCGCACGGACCCCGGTGGAGGACGCCTGGGACGCCCTCGACGAACTCGTCGACCTCGGCCTGCTGCAGGACAGCACGTCGGGACGTTACCGCTTCCACGACCTGGTGCGGCTGTTCGCCCGCGATCGGCTGCACGCGGAGGAACCCGCGGCCGAGCGCGACGCGCTCACCGAGACGACGACGTCGTGGCTGCTGCGGACGGCCACCACCGCCGGGCGGTGGTTCGAGCCCGCCTACGGCCGTCCCGACCGGCCCGGCGCCGGCCCGTCCTCCCCGGAGGAGGCCGACCACTGGCTGCGCGTGAATCTGGACAACTGGCTGGGTGCGTTGCGGGCGGCGGCGAGCGGCGGCCGGCACTCCGCCGTCCTCGACTGCGCCGAGTCGATGGACTGGTTCTCCGACCGGTGGATGCACGCGTCGCACTGGCACGAGGTCTTCACCCTCGGCGCCGGGGCCGCCGCCGCCCTGGGCGACGCGGCCCGGCAGGCCGCGCAGCTGAACCTGCTGGCCTGGGTCCATCTGGTGCCGCGCGACGACCCGGAGACCGCACTGCGGTACACGGCCCAGGCGATGGACCTCGCCACCCGCGGTGGCGCCACGGCGCAGATCGCCTCGGCCCACCACGCCGCCGGAGGCGCGCTTCGGAAGCTCGGACGGCTCGACGAGGCCACCGCGTCGGAGGCGCGGGCCGCGGAGATGTTCAAGGCCGGCGGCGACATCGATTCGTACGGCCAGTGTCTCGGCGCGCTCGGCACCTGCCTTCGCGACGCCGGGCACCACGCCGAGGCACTGGAGCAGTACCTCGGCCTGCTGGCTCTGCTGGACGACGACCGGTCGGGGATGACGCCCGGCGTCGCGGCGTTCACCCGGCCGATCGCTCTCGCCCGCGTCGGCGAGTGCCTCGGACTGCTCGGCCGCGGAACCGAAGCGATCACCAAGCTGACCGAGGCCGTCACCCTCATGGAACAGGCTCGGCTCCCCGCCCCGCAGGCCCGCTCCCTGGAGACGCTGGCGGCCCTGCTGGCCGCCGAGGGCCGCACCGGCGAGAGCCGCCACGCCTACGCGCGGGCGGCCGAGCTGTACAAGACCGTCGGCGACCCCGACGCGAGCAGCCGCTGCCGCGCCCTGTCGGCCACCACCCCCGGCACCCCGGCGGGCGGATGACGGCCGGAGCGGCGTGCTTCGTCGTAGGGTGAGTCTCGCGTGTGACGGACAGGAGGGCTGAGGTGGCTGAGGCGGCACTGGCCGGGGCGACGGTGGCCGAGGTGATGGCCGAGCTGGCCGGGCTGGAGGACCCGAGGGCCCGTGAGGTGAACGAGAGGCACGGTGACGATCACGGTGTGAACCTCGGCAGGCTGCGTGCGGTCGCGAAGCGGCTGAAGACGCAGCAGGAACTCGCGTGCGGGCTCTGGGAGACCGGTGACACCGCGGCGCGGCTGCTGGCGATCCTGATCTGCCGCCCCAAGGCGTTCGGCCGTGACGAGCTGGACGTCATGCTGCGGGAGGCCCGCACACCCAAGGTGCACGACTGGCTCGTGAACTACGTGGTGAAGAAGAACCCGCACGCCGAAGAGCTGCGGCTGTCCTGGTCCGCCGACCCGGATCCGGTGGTCGCGAGCGCCGGCTGGGCGCTGACCACCGAACGCGTGGCGAAGAAGCCCGAGGGCCTCGACCTCGCGGGACTGCTCGACGTCATCGAGACGGAGATGAAAGACGCCCCCGACCGCCTGCAGTGGGCGATGAACCACTGCCTGGCCCAGATCGGCATCGAGCACGACGGCCACCGCACCCGCGCCCTGGACATCGGCGAGCGCCTGCAGGTCCTCAAGGACTACCCGACTCCCCCAGGCTGCACGTCACCGTTCGCCCCCGCCTGGATCACCGAGATGGTGCGCCGGCAGCACGACAAGTAGAGAGGTCCGCACTCACACCCGTGCCGCTGCGGACAGGGTGATCCTGGTCCGCCTCGGGCGGAGTGAGCGGGTCAGTGCCCTTGGACGTGGGCGAGGATCTGGCTGAAGTCGCGTTCGGCGAGCCGGTCCCTGCGGATGCCGAAGATCAGGATGCCCCCGTCCCCGCAGGCATCCAGTCCTGCATGGCACCATCCTGCCCGGACGGACGGTGAGCCGTGTACCGGCCCGGCCGTCCTGTGCCGGTGCCGGCGCACCGGGGCTTCACCCGTTCGTGGTCACGCGTCCCAGGTGACGGGGAGGCTCTTCACGCCGTAGATGTCGGCGGTCTCCGGGCGCAGGTCGATCTGTTCGGCCGGGACGGCCAGGCGCAGGGTGGGGAAGCGGGTGACGAGGGCGGGGAACGCGACGCGCATCTCGACGCGGGCGAGTTGCTGGCCCAGGCATTGGTGGATGCCGTGGCCGAAGGCCAGGTGGCCGCCGTTCTGCCTGCGGAGGTCGAGCGTGTGGGGGTCGGGGAAGCGCTCGGGGTCGCGGTTGGCGGTGTTGTAGGACAGGATGACCGTGGTGCCGGCCCTGATGGTCTGGCCGCCCAGCTCGACGTCCTCCCGCGCCGTCCGCATGAAGGTCTTGGCGACGCTCAGATACCGCAGCAGCTCCTCCACCGCCTGGTCGGCGAGGGCGGGATCGGTGCGCAGTGCGGCCAGTTGTGCCGGGTTGCGCAGCAGCGCGAAGGTGCCCAGGGCGAGGGTGTTCGCGGTGGTGTCGAAGCCGGCCGCCAGCAGGATCAGGCTGATTCCCTTGAGTTCCTCGTCGGTGAGGTCGGTGTCGGTGAGGTCGCTGAGCACGTCGTCGGTGGGGTCGGCGCGTTTGGCGGTCACCAGTTCGGCGAGGTAGCGCTGGGTCGCGAGGTAGGCCGCCAGCTGGTCCTCGTCGCTCGCCTCTCCGCTGAGGAACGACTCGATCTGTTCCTGGAAGGAGCCTCGGTCCTCGTAGGGCACGCCGAGCAGCTCGCAGATGACGATGGCGGGGATGGGCCTGGCGAACGCGGTCACCAGGTCGGCCGGTGGCCCGGCTTTCTCCATGGCGTCCAGGTGGTCGGCGGTGATCTGCTCGACGCGCTCGGTGAGCAGCCGCATCCGCCGTGCGGTGAACTTGCCGACCAGCGGTTTGCGGTAGCGCCCGTGCTGTGGCTCGTCCATGAGGAGGAACTCGCCGGGCGGCGCCGGGGGGACCTCGATGTCCCCCAAGTCGATGGTCGGGTGGTGGCGCATGAACTCCTTGCGGGAGCTGAACCGCGGGTCGGCCAGGACCGACCTGAGCAGGTCGTATCCGGTGATCAGCCAGCCCTGGTGCCCGTCGGGGAAGGGGTAGCGGCTGATGGGGCCGTGCCGGCGGGCGTCGATCAGCTCCGCCGGCGGGTCGAAGGGGCAGCCGGGCCGGCGCGCCGCCGGCAGTGTCGTGACGGTGTGGAGGGACTCAGCCATGACCATTCCTCATCTCACGATAGTACGTGTTCGGCTCCATCCGAAAGCTACGTTGCGTTCACGATGAGTGTCAATCTGCCGTGAGATGTATGCCCAGGTGAGAGGTGACAAATTGATGCAATGACGCTGCGGGCGAACGCAATGTAGCGTTGCAATGAATGACGGCGAAGGCAATACTGGTGGCATGCCAGGAGGACGGTTGACCCAGCAGGAGCGCCACCGCATCGCGGCCGGGCTCGCCGACGGGCTCTCCTACGCCGAGATCGCCAGGCGGCTCGACCGGCCGACCTCGACGATCAGCCGGGAGGTCGGACGCAACGGCGGCCCCGGCGGCTACCGGCCCCAGCAGGCGCACCAGGCGACGGCCCAGCGCGCGCGGCGCGGCACGCCGGCACCCCCGCGCGCCGCCGGGCCGCCTGGCGGCGCGCTGGAGGAGGAGATCATCGAGATGGCGGTCAGGGCGGGGCTGCCGAGGATGACGGCGCGCGTGCACCTCGACCTGCTGCTGTCCGAGGACGGCAGGCGCACCGCGGCCGAGCTGACCCGCAGGCTGAAGGTCAGCCCGGCCTCCGTCTCCGTGGCCGTGAACTACCTGGTGCAGCAGGGCTACGTCCGGCGCGAGCGCGATCCGCAGCGGCGTCGCGACATCTACGTGGTCGACGACGACGCCTGGTACCACTCGATCGTGATCAGCTCGCGGCAGACGCTGGAGGCGGCGCAGGCCGCGATGGCGGCGGCGGAGACGTCCGGGCTCGACAGGCCCGTGGGGCGGCGGCTGGCCAAGGGGTGGGCGTTCCTGGAGCGAGTCAGCCTGGACGTGATGGAGTCGGCCGACCGCTGGCGCGGCCTCCTGGCGTGACAGGTCTCCCCCGGACCGCCCGGGAAGGCGGCGATATGGAAGGGAATTCCGATCAGCGGCATTTCCGGCCTGTCAGTGGCGCGGCAGGGTGGCCAGCATGAGGTTGGGGTCGGTGGCGGTGGTGTAGGCGGCGCTGAGCACGTAGAGGGTGCGTCCGCGTACGGCCACCGAGGTCGGGTTCTGCAGTCCGGCGGCGGAGGTCAGGAGCGTCGTGGCATGGCCGTCCGCGTCGACGCGGACGACCTTGTTCGGCGCGTTGAGCGTCGCGACGACCTGCTCGCCGCCGGTCGCGGTGAACGCGAAGTCGTCGATGCCGGCCAGCCCGGTGGCCCTGACCTGGACGGGTCCGGGACGGCCGTGCTCGACCGGGATCCGCAGCAGGGTGCCCCGGTCGAGGTTGGTGACCCAGATCGCGCCGTGCCGCACCTTGATGCCGTTGGCGCCGAGGAAGGTGGTCGCGGCGAGTTCCGGCGCCTTCGACCAGACCTCGGCGCGGCCTCCGTCCAGGGACACGGTGGTGATGGTGCCGAGCACCGAGTCGGTGAGGTAGAAGGTCTTCGACGGCGCGTCGTACGCCAGGCCGTTGGGCAGCCCGGCGGCCGGCAGCGCGGCGATGCGCCGCGGCTCCTGCCCGGGACGCAGCCGGTAGAGGCCGGTGGTCGCGGCGTCGCCGCCGGCGTACAGGAAGTACAGCGTGCCGTCGCCGGTGCGGACGATGCCGGTGGTGAGCGCGAACCCCAGGACCGGCGTGCCTGCGCCGCCGTCGGCGGGGGCGGGCAGGGTCGCGAGGATCCGCGTCACGCCGGCCGGGCCGACCGCGGCGACCTGGCGGGCGGCGGCGAAGGTGACGTACGCCGTGCCGTCGGGGCCGAGCGCGATGTTCTCCGGCATCTGGCCCTTCGCCAGGTCGAAGTGCACCGCGATCCGCGACGCCGGCGGACGGGCCGGCGCGGTCGCGGCGGACGGCGCGGCGGTGACTGTCGCCGCGTTCGACGGGGGCACGGTCACGGCGGTGATTCCGGCCGCCGTGACGGCGACCGCGAGGGCGAGCATTCTCTTGCGCATTCCTGGTCCTTCCGGATGACTTCCGCGAACCGGGGGGTTCGCGGGCGTGCGAGATCGGACGCCCCTGTTCGGAGCGCCTGGGAAAGCGAGGGATCGGGTCAGCCGGTCATCTCTGCGACGGCGCGTCGCGCCGGGGGGCCCGGGCGGCGGAGGCACGGCCGGTGACCGCGCCGTGCACCAGCAGCGTCATCGCGGCGTGCGAGGGCGACCCGGGCTCGGTGGTGGCGATCACCACCGACTGGTCGTCGGCGGTCCGCAACGACTGCTGGGTCACCCGCATGGCGCCCACCAGCGGATGCCGCATCTCATACACGGCGTCGCCGCCGGCCTTGACCCGGTGGTCGGCCCACATCGCCGCGAACTCCGGGCTCTTGACCGTCAGCTCCCCGAGCAGCGCGGCCAGCAGCGGGTCGTCCGGGTGCCGCCCGGAGACCATCCGCAGGGTCGCCACCACGGCACGCGCCTTGGCCGCCCAGTCGGCGTACAGGTCACGGGTGTGCGCGTCCAGGAACACCAGCCGCGCCATGTTGGGCCGCTGCCGCGGCGTGTCCGGGCCGTCCACGGCCAGATGACCGGCGTACAGGGCATGACCCGGCGTGTTCCACGCCAGCACGTCGCCGCGCCGCCCGAGCACCAGCACGGGCACGTCCCCCAGCGTCGCGATCAGCTGACGGGTCGCGGGGGCGACCCGTTCGGGCGCGGGCCGCCCCGCGCCCCGGCGACGGGTACCGGTGGCCAGTTCGCGCAGGTGCAGGCGTTCCGCGTCGTCCAGCCGCAGGGCCCGCGCCAGCGCGTCCAGCACCTCGGGCGAGGCGTTGAACGCCTGCCCCTGCTCCAGCCGCGAGTAGTACGACGCGCTCACCCCGGCCAGCAGCGCCAGCTCCTCCCGGCGCAGCCCGGGAACGCGCCGCCGCTCACCGTAGGTGGCGACCCCCACGTCCTCGGGCCGCAACCGAGCCCGCCTGGTCTGCAGAAAATCCCCGAGCTGCCGTCTCGCGTCCATGACCTCAAGTATTCGCCCCACCCCATGCCCCAGCCACACACTGCCGGGGATAGCCAGCCGGAGAGATCTCGGGCACGGGGACCACCCGGTGCGCCGCGTCGGAAATTCACCGGCGATATCGGGGGCGGCTCAAGAATCCATTCCGCGGTCTTCTTCCACTCGAACGGGCGGGCAATCTTGACAGTGTTCGCCGGCGCTCTATACGTTGCGAAAGTTTTCTCAGCTCGTGAAAGTTTTCCTTCCGAGCCGAATGCCGGGGGCCTTGATGCGGGAACGGCTCGCCTTGCTGCGGCTCTTCCGCGACGCCGGGCCGGCGTTGACTTCCGCACTGATCTTGATCGCCCTGGGAGGCGTCGCGGCCGGCGGCCGGGGCGGGCGGCCTGTGCGCGGCCGGCAGATCCAGCCGGATCCGGGCGGCCAGGCTCCGCACCGCGGGCGGCACGCCGCCGTCGCCGGAGATCACCGGCGGGTCGTTCAGCCTGCCGAGCCAGTCGGCGACGCCGGCGCGAACGTCGGGGTCGGACAGGTCCAGGCCGCGGAGCTTGTGCGCGCGCGGGCCGCGGAAGGGCCGGCCGCCCAGCAGCTCCGGCGCGGGCCAGCCCTTCTCGGTGACGCTCAGCCACACGACCGGGACCCCGGACCCGGTCAGCTCCCACGCGCGCCGGGCCGCCGCGACGGCCTCGCCGGTGTTCGCGCCGCTGCTGAGCACCGTGTAGCCCATGCCTTCCAGCAGGGCCTGCAACCGCTTGGGCGAGAACCGGGCCGGTGAGCCCATGCGGGCGCCGTTGACGTTGACCACCGGCAGCCAGCAACTGCCGGGTGCCGCCGCGAGCACGTCGTGATGGGCGAAGGCGGCCAGAGCCGCGGGGGTCTCGCACTCGCCGTCGCCGATCAGGGTCACCACGCGGAGCCCGGACGAGGCCGCCGCGATGCCCTGGCCGACCCCCAGCGCCGGTCCGAGCTCACCGCCCACGTAGGGGACGCCGGGTATCCCCAGCAGTTCGGTCGGGTCGCCGCCGGGCTGGCCGTACCGGCGGGTGGCGTCGCTGATCGAGGCCGGTGTGGCGGGGGAACGCAGAGCCTCCTGGGCGAACAGATAGCTGCTCGCGTGCCCCGTCCCCACGATCAGCAGGAACTCCCCGGCCGACGCCTCCGCCAGATGCCCCGCCGCCCAGGCGATGCCCGGGTTGCAGCCCCAGTGGCCGGCGACCCGCCGCCGCTGCGGCGCGCCCGGCGGCGGCCACGCCAGACCGGCGGCATGGCTGAAGCCGAGCAGGCAGGCCGCCCGCCAGTAGTCCACGGCCGCGCCGCTCCCCGGCGTCGTCACCGGCGCGCCACGATCAGATCGGTGTGCTCCACGGTCCGGAACCCCTCACCCGGGTTCAGCTCCAGCAGCCGGCGCGACAGCTCCGCCCGGAAATCCGGCAGCCGCTCCCCCAGCTGCGCCGGTGAGGCGTACGACGTGGACAGTTGCAGGCCCACCACGTCGTCCACCGACAGGAGCCGGGTGCAGGTGAACCGGCTCGTCTCCAGCCGCTTGAACGCGGAGTCGAGCAGAACCTCCTCATGACCGCGCTTGGGATGGCTGTAGGTGCCGCTGCCGGCCCGCCGCCGCGGTCCCAGGAACTCGGTGATCACCTCGCGGGTGACCTCCAGCCAGGCTCCTTCCACCGCGCCGGACCTGGAGAACACGCTCGCGGAGCCGGAGACCAGCGCGACGCCGCCGTCCGGCTCGATCATCTCGTCGAGCGTCTTCAGCACGAGGTCGCGGTCCATCCAGTGGAACGAGGCCCCCATCGTGCACAGCCGCAGCCCCGGCAGGCCCGCCGGACGCAGGGCCTCGCCCCGGCCCAGAATCCAGCGCACGTCGCCGTACCCCCCTTCGGCCTGCTCGCGGACGCCTTCGGCGATCATGTCCGGGTCGGGATCCACGGCCCAGACGACGCTCCCGGTCCGGGACAACGGCAGCGCGAGCTGGCCGGACCCGCATCCGAGATCCAGGACCCCGGTGCCGGGGCCGAGCCCGAACGTGACGGCGAGACCGCCGATGAGCTCGGCCGGGTACGGCGGGCGGTGGCGCGCGTAGTACTTCGCGGTGCCGGAGAACAGCTCACGGTCGCCTGTCATGACGGGACCCCGTAATCCTTGCGATCTTCGAGGAAACGCACCAGATCCGCGGTGCGCTCCGCGAGCGTCGAACCGGCCCTCGCCTCGTGGATCATGGAAAGCGCGTGTCTCCGATCGGAGGGGGACAGCACGTCCAGCGACAGGCCCTTCTGTTCCAGCAGGCCGCTCAGGCTCGCGGGGATCCTGTACTGCGGCCGCTCCCTGCCCCGCACCAGCCATGCGATCCCGGGCAGCTCCTCCCGATCGCCGACCACGGCCGGGGGGCCCGAACGGCGCTTGACGACGACGGCGGTCCCGGACGCGGAGCCCGACGCCCACCTGACGCGCGCCCGGGTGACCCGGTCGCTCCTGTGTTAGACCCGACGATGTGGGGGTGCAAATCGGAAAGGTGAGTGGATGACCGCGTATGAGGTGGATGTCGTTGTCGTGGGCGGCGGGGGGATGGGGTCGGCGGCCGCGTGGCGGCTGGCCGGCCGTGGGGTCGACGTTGTGGTGCTGGAGCGGTTCGAGGCGGGGCACGTACGTGGAGCGTCGCACGGCGCGTCGCGGATCTTCCGTGTCTCCTACGCCGAACCCGCCTACATCAGGCTCGCCCGCGAGGCCGAGAGGTCGTGGCGGGAACTGGAGGCGGATTCAGGCGTCTCCCTGCTCACGCGCACCGGCGGAGTCGACCACGGGCGGACGGCGGACCTCGACCTGCTGGCCGAGGCGGTCAGGGCCGCGGGTGCGCCGGGTGAGTGGCTCGCCCCCGAGGAGGCCGCCGAGCGCTGGCCCGGTCTGCGTTACGACGGCAGGGTGCTCTTTCATCCGATGAGCGGGCGGCTGCACGCCGACGACGCCGTGTCGGCGCTTCAGGCGGACGCGGCCCGGCTGGGCGCGGTCGTCCGGCACGAGACGCCGGTCACCTCGATCGTGGTACGAGGGGACGACGCCGTCGAGGTGGTGGCGGCAGATGACGTCTACCGCGCGAAGAGAGTCGTGGTCGCGGCCGGGGCGTGGACGGAGAAGCTGCTCGGCGGGCTCGTGCCCCTGCCGCCGCTGCGCGTCACGCAGGAGCAGCCGGCGTACTTCGCCCCGCTGAGTGATGTGCCGTGGCCCAGCTTCGTGCACCACCTCGGCGACGGCTCACTGGCGGCCACGGGGTTCCCGAGCGGTGTCTACGGCCTCGGGACGCCCGGCGAAGGCGTCAAGGCCGGGTTCCACGGCACGGGCCCGGTGGTGGACCCCGACGAACGCGACTTCCAGCCGGAGCCTGCCCAGTTACGTCTCCTGCGTGACTACGCCCGCGCATGGCTGCCCGGTGTCGACGCGGACGCACTCACCCCGATCAGCTGCACGTACACCACGACACCGACCTCTGACTTCGTCCTGGACCGCGCCGGTCCCGTCGTCGTGGCGGCGGGCTTCTCCGGGCACGGCTTCAAGTTCGTCCCGGCGGTCGGGCGGATCCTCGCCGACCTCGCCCTCACCGGCGAGCGCCCTGGCGCACGCTTCGCGCTGAGCCGCCCGGCCGTCACCACCTGACCCGGTCCGGCGGGAGGGCGGGGACGGCGGCGAGCAGTTCCTTGGTGTACGGGTCCCTGGGCGAGCCGAACACCTCGGCCACCGCGCCGCTCTCGACGATCCGGCCGTCCTTCATGACCGCGATCCGGTCGCTGACGTGATGGACGACACCGAGGTCGTGCGAGATGAAGAGCATGGCCACAGCCAGGTCCCGCTGCAGCGTGGCCAGCAGGTCGAGGATCTGCGCCTGAATCGACACGTCGAGCGCCGACACGGGCTCATCGCAGACGAGCACGTCGGGGCCGGTGGCCAGCGCACGGGCGATGGCGACCCGCTGCCGCTGCCCTCCGGACATCTCCAGCGGCCGCCGCTCCAGCAGGCCGGTCGAAAGCCCGACCTGGTCGAGCAGCTCGATCACCCGCGCCTTGCGCTGTTTCCTCGGCGATCCGGTGATCGCGACGGCCTCACCGACGATGCGCTCGACGGAGTGCCGCGGATCGAACGACCCGAGCGGGTCCTGGTAGACGGCCTGAATCCGGCGGCGGCTGGACCTGCGCTCCTTCTCCCGCACGCCGCTCCAGCGCCGCTCACCGAGCTTCACCGTCCCTTCGTCGGGGTCGAGCAGCCCGAGGGCGATCCGGGCCACGGTCGTCTTCCCGGAACCGGACTCACCCACCAGCCCGAGGGTCTCCCCTGCCCGCAGCTCGAAGGAGACGTCGTCGACCACCGTCCGGTCCTTGAACCGTTTGACGAGCCCCTCGGCCGACAGCAGCACCGGCCCGGCCTCCCTGTCTCCTCCCAGGCCGACCGGCGGCAGTTCCGGCAGCCGCCCGAACGGATGGTGACAGCGGGCCTTTCGGCCGGTGGCGACGCCGGCGTGCGACGGGTCCTCCTCGCGGCAGCGGTCGTCGGCCAGGGCGCACCGGGAGGCGTAGTCGCAGGCGCCGGAGGGGCCCGCGTGCAGGACCGACAGCAGGGTGCCCTTGGCGCGGGCGGCGGGGACCGCCGCCGTCAGAGCTTTCGTGTACGGATGCGCGGGCTCGGCCAGCAGGTCCGCGGCGGGTCCTTCCTCGACGATGCGACCGGCGTACATGACCGCGACGCGGTCGGCGAGGCGCGAGACCACGGCCAGGTCGTGGCTGATCAGCAGGAGCGCGGAGCCGGCGTCCTTGAGGCGGCCGAGCAGGTCGAGGATCTGGACCTGCACGGTCGCGTCGAGCGCGGTGGTCGGTTCGTCGGCGACCAGCAGCGACGGCCCGGCCGCCACCACGGACGCGATCAGGGCCCGCTGGCGCAGGCCACCGGACAGTTCGTGCGGGTGCTGCCCGGCGCGATGCGCGGGGTCGGGGATGCCCGCCTCGGCCAGCAGGTCGAGCACCCGCGTGTGCCGCTCCCTGGCCGGCACCACGCCGTGGGTGCGCAGCGTCTCGGCCACCTCCGCGCCGACCGTGCGGAGCGGGTCGAGGGAGACGAGCGCGTCCTGGAGGATCAGCCCGATGCGCCGCCCCCGCACCCCACGCCACCCGGCCTCCGACAGCCGCGACAGGTCCTGGTTCTCGAAGGTGAAGCCGCGTGAGGACACCTTCGCCCGGTCCCCGGCCAGCCCGACCAGGGCGCGGGCGGTCACGCTCTTGCCGGAGCCCGACTCCCCCACGATCGCCAGGCACTCGCCCGGTGCGACCTGGAACGACACGTCCCGCACGGCCGGCGGCCCGCCGAACGACACGGTCAGCCCGTCGACGTCGATCATGATGTCCTCCGCGTGTAGCGGCGCTGGGCCGCGCGGCCGACCACGTTGACGGCGATCACCGTGACGGTGATGGCGGCGCCGGGGAACAGCCCGATCCACCAGGCGTCGGCCAGGAAGTCGCGGCCCTCGGCGAGCATCGACCCCCATTCGGGGTCGGGTGGCCGCACGCCGAACCCGAGGAAGCTCAGCCCCGACCCGGCGATCAGCGCGGTGCCGAACCCGACGGTGGCCAGCACCAGCACCGGCCCGACCGCGTTGGGCAGCACGTGCCGGGTCACCAGGACCACGGGCCGCAGCCCGAGGCCGTGCGCGGCCTCCACATAGCCCGACCGCCGCACCACCAGTGCCTCGGCCCGCACCATCCGGGCGTAACCGGGAGTGAAGGCCAGCGCGATGGCCAGCACGACGTTGACCAGGCCGCCGCCGAGCACGGTGATCACCAAAAGGGCGAGCAGGAGCTGCGGCAGTGACAGCAGCACGTCGAGCAGGCGCATGGTCGCCTGGTCGGCGGCCCGGCCGCCGAACGCCGCCACGACGCCGATCAGTGCCCCGGCGGCGACCGCGAGCACCGTCGCGCCGAGCCCGAGCAGCAGGGAGGGACGGGCCCCGTGGACGACCCGGGTGAACAGGTCACGCCCGAGCTGGTCGGTGCCGAACCAGTGGCCGGCGCCGGGCGGCAGCAGCGCGCTCGGCGGATCGATGGTGATCGGCGAGACGGAGGTCAGCAGGCCGGGCACGGCGGCGGCGGCCAGCAGCGGCGCCAGCACCAGCCCCGCGATGATCGTGGATCGCCTCATGCGGGACGCAGCCTCGGGTCGATGACCGCGTGCAGCAGGTCGAGGATGTTGGAGATGGCCACGAAGACCAGGGCCGACAGCAGCACCACGCCCATCACGACCGGCATGTCCTTGTTGCCGACCGCCTGGAGGGTGAGGGCACCGATGCCCGACCGGCCGAACACCGTCTCGACCAGGACGGCCCCGCCGAGCAGGGTGCCCACCAGCCAGCCGGTCAGGGTCGCCAGCGACGCCGCGGCGTGGCGCAGGGCGTGGCGGAGCCGTACCGCGAGCTGGGAGAGCCCGCGGGCCCGCGCGGTGACCGCGAAGGGCTGTGCCAGCGCGGCCTCCAGCCCTTCGCGCAGGACCTGGGCGAGCAGACCCGCGATCGGCAGCGCCAGGGTCAGCGCGGGCAGCACCAGCGCGACGAGGTCCTGGGTGCCGATCACCGGGAAGATCTGCAGCTGGAAGGAGAACGCGGTCAGCAGCAGGATCCCCAGCCAGTACGACGGCAGCGACACCGCCACCAGCTCCCACGCACCGGCCGCCGCGCGCACCGGGTGGGCCCGGCCCGCCGTCACGACGGCGCCGACGATCGCGATCACCACGGCCAGGACCACCGCGGCGGCGGCCAGCTGCGCGGTCGGCCCGAGCTGGTCGGTGATCAGCGCCCAGACCGGTCGCTGGAGCTGGTAGGACGAGCCGAGGTCGCCGGTCGTCAGCTTCCCCAGGTAGTCGAGATACTGCACCAGGACGGGCCGGTCGAAGCCGTATTCGGCACGGATCCGGTCGCGGACCTCGGCCGAGGCCATGGTGGCCGGGCCGAGGAGGGTGGCGACCGGGTCGCCCGGGAGGAGCATGAGGGCGGCGAAGGCGAGGGTCGCGGCGCCCCAGAGCACCGCGATCCCCGCTCCGGCCCTTTTCAGGGTGGTCCTCATCCGGACGGCTTGCCGAGCCAGACGTCGTAGAAGAGCGGCCACGCGTTGGCGTCCAGGCTGAGGCCCTGGACCTGCTTGCTCAGGCCGAGCACCTGCGACTGGGTGTAGACCGGGACGACGATGGCCAGGTCGATGGCGCGCTGCTGGGTCCGGCCGTACACGTCCTTGCGGACGGCCTCGTCCAGGGTGGCCCTGCCCTGGTCGGTCCACTTGGTCAGGTCGGGGTCGTCGAGGAAGGTGGCGTTCTGGCCGCCCTTCTGCGGCCGGCTGGCGCCGTTGAGCAGCAGCCACAGCACGTCGGGTTCGGCCCGCGCCCAGCTGTAGTCGGCCATGTCGGCCTTGCCGCCGTAGACGCGCTCCAGGTAGGTGCCGATGTCGGCCTGCGGGCGGGCCACCTCGACGCCGATCTTCTTCAGGTCGGCCTGGAAGGCCTGGCCGAGGATGTCACGCTGGTCGCGGACGTACTGCGCGGGCAGCAGCGGCCAGTCGACGACGAGGCGTTCGCCGTTCTTGGTGCGGTAGCCCTCGGCGTCCTTGGTGGTCCAGCCGGCCTCGTCGAGGAGCTTGTTCGCCAGCGCCGGGTCGTACGGCCAGGTGTTCTCCAGGGACGCGTCGTAGCCCGGCGTGGTCGGCGCGAGCGGGCTCCAGGCGCGTTTGAACTGGCCGAAGTAGAGCGCCTTGACGTTGGTGTCGATGTCGAGGCCGCGCTGGATCGCCTTGCGGACCTTCACGTCGTTGAGCGGCTCCTTGGAGGTGTTCAGGTAGATGCTGTAGTTGCCGCCCGGGTAGTCGGCGCTCAGCACCGTCAGGGCGGCGTTGCCCTTGATCTTCC
Organism: Sphaerisporangium aureirubrum; assembly: GCF_042658925.1. Lineage (NCBI taxonomy): Bacteria > Bacillati > Actinomycetota > Actinomycetes > Streptosporangiales > Streptosporangiaceae > Sphaerisporangium > Sphaerisporangium aureirubrum. Next base: position 66,699 of record NZ_JBHSRF010000038.1, on the reverse strand, counting down.
TGGTCTGGGCGGGGGGTACGGCCGCGGCGACGTCGATCTGCCTGCTCGACAGCGACCCGACCCGCACCGACGCCTCGGGCAGGAACCGCACGGTCAGCTTGTCGAGGTAGGCGGGCCCGGTGTGCACGGCCGTCTTGGGCGCCCATTTGTAGGCGTCGTTGCGGGTGAAGACGGCCTGCTGCCCCTTGGCGTACTGGCTGAACACGAACGGCCCGGTGCCGACCACGATCGCCCCGCCGGAGGCGAGCGCCGCGGAGTTGGCCGCGATCGTCTTCGGCGAGTAGAAGCCCAGGTAGGCGGTGCTGGCGGCCTGCAGGAACGGCGCGAACGGCTGGGAGAACTCCACGGTGACGGTGTGGGGGCCGACGACCTTCGTGCCCGTGTACGGCCCCAGAAGGCTCGACGCGAGTTGTGACTTGGTGGCCGGGTCGTGGATCCGGTCGAAGTTGATCTTGACCGCTTCGGCGTCGAAAGGGGTGCCGTCGTGGAAGACGACGTCCTCGCGCAGCTTGAACGTGTAACTCTTCAGGTCGGGGGCGGCCTCCCATGACTCGGCCAGCCACGGGTGGAATTCGCCGGAGGCGTCCAGGGAGATGAGCGAGTCGAAGACATTGCGCATGATCGCGCCGGTGATGTCCTGGGAGCTCTGGTGGACGTCGAAGGAGACCGGTTCGGTGTCGGCCGCGAACGTCACGGAGCCGCCCTTGACCGGCGCGGCCGGCGCCGCCGGGGCGCCGGAGGGGGCGGCCGGGGAGCCGCCGCAGGCGGCCAGGAACAGCGCCAGCCCCGCGACGACTCCGGACCATCGAGTTTTTCTGAGTACGTGCATATTCACCGATCCGGCGAGTTTGAATACATAAGCCGATATTTCAGTCGAAGGCTAATTCGCACCCCACTCGCCGGGTACCCCTAATACCCCCTAAGGCTATTCTCTGGGATATCGGGGAATGGAAACTCGGCGGCTGATCCGCCAACCGGCCGGGCTCCGCTCCAGCACGTCGAGATAGTCGCCGTTGTGCACGCTCCCGTCCTGCAGGATCGCCAGGTAGCGGCTGCGCGCCCGGACCGCTCCCGCGTCGTCCACGAACACGTGGCTGTCGAGAGTCTGGTGGTCAGGCCCCTCCGGGCCGAGCGCGAGCGAGAACTCGGCGATGGCGGGCAGGCCGTCGACGATCCGCCCGGCGCCCCGGGTCATCTCGATCACGGCGTCATCGGTGAACACGCGGTGGAGGTCGCCGACCTCCCGGTTGTCGAAGACGTGGGAGAACAGGGCGAGTGTGGCCCGGATGTCCGATACGTCCTCGATTGACAATTCATCCATTTGCGCCTCAGGAAATCTGCTGGAGAATACCCAGCCGGTCGGGCAGGACGTTGTATCGCACGATCTTCCCGTCCCGGAAGGTGATGGTGCTGATGCTGTGGCCGGTGAAATGACGGCCGCTCGCGGGGACGCCGAACAGCGGTTTCCGCTGGACGCCCTCGATGCGCCAGAACACCACCACCCGGTCGTCCTCCGCGACCAGGTCGGTGACGGTCGCCTTGACGCCCTCGACGGTGGCCCAGACGTTCTCGATGTGCTCACGGAAGTCCTCCCGTCCGCCGCCGGACCGGATGGTCTCGTCGACGGCGTCCTCGGCGATCAGCTCCTCCAGGAGCTCGGGGCGGCGCAGCGTGATCAGCTCCTCGTAGAGCCGGCGCGCGGTCTCCTTGTTCTTCTCGATGCTCATTGACGCTCCTATCGGGGTGAGCCGCCCGGCTGGGCGGGCGGCAGCAGGATGCCGTTGTTGGCGCTCAGGCCGCCGTCGACGGGGAGGGTGACGCCGGTGACGTACGACGCGGCGGACGAGGTCAGGAACCAGATCGCCTCGGCCTGCTCGCGCGCCTCCGACCAGCGGTGCTGCGGGATCCGCTCCAGGATGGCCGGGCCGAGCACGGGGTGGGCGGCGGCGCCGGCGTTGAGCCCCACCGACACGCCTCCGGGCGCGACGGCGTTGATCCGGATGTTCTCGACCGCGTAGTCGACGGCCAGCCCGCGCACCAGATTGACCACCGCCGCCTTGGTCGCGTTGTACGCCCAGGTCCCCGGGTCGCCGCCGAGGCCGGAGATCGACGAGGTGACCACGACGGAACCACCCCCCGAGGCCCGCAGCGCGGGCAGCGCGGCCTTCACGCCGAGCGCCACGCCGCGCACGTTGACCGCCCAGACGCGGTCGAACCGCTCGATCGCGCCGGGTGACTCCAGCGGCCCGGCGCCCCCGATGCCCGCGTTCAGGACGACCGCGTCGAGCCGGCCGAACCGGGTCAGGGCCAGCTCGGCGAACGCCTCGTTGGTCTCCTCGGTGGAGATGTCCCCGGCCACGGTGGCGATGCCGTCGCCGGCCAGCTCGTCGAGGCCTCGCTTGTCGGCGTCGACGGCGACCACGCGGGCGCCCCGCTCGGCGAACAGCTCCACGATGGCTCGGCCGATCCCGCCGGCGGCGCCGGTGACGGCCACGACCTGTGCGCTCATACGCTCCTCTTCTCGATGGTCTCGATCCAGTCCCGCACGGCCGCCACCGTGGTGCCGGAATGCTCCTCCAGCACGGTGAAGTGGTCGCCGGGTACGTCGGTGGTCTCGTGCGGCAGCGGCCAGGAGGGCCGCCAGTCGAGCCGCCCCGTCGGGTCGACGACGGTCCCGCGCAGCGGCTCCGCGGCGCGGACCATGAGGGTGGGGGCCGAGATGGGCTTGGGCCGCCAGCCGGCCAGCACGACGCCGTAGCCGCCCATGGTGGTGAGGCTCGCGTCGCTCCACACCATGCGGTAGCGCTCGATGCGTTCGAGCATCCCGGTGAGCATCGCCTTCAGCCACCAGTCGCGCATGCCCTCCAAGGTGGGGCTCTCGATCGGGTACGAGTCGATCAGCACCAGCCCGGACGCGGGCAGCCCCCGGTTCTCCAGTTCCTCCGCGACCGAATGGGCCACGCAGCCGCCCATCGACCGGCCGACGATGACGTAAGGCCTCCCGCCGACCAGCTTCGCCACCGTGTCGGCGTGCATCTGGACGTAGGTCTCCTCGGTGTCGGGGAGCAGGTCATCGGGGTCGTAGCCGGGCGACGGGAGCACGTGCACGTCCCGCAGCCCGTTCAGGGCCTGGCCGAAACGGGCGTACTCGTGCGGGCCGGAGATGGCGCTGACGGCGGGGAAGCAGATGACGGCGGCCGGCGCGGGGCCCTCGGCCAGCCGGATCGGCGGCAGCACGTGATCGGTGGCCTGCTCGGCGGTGAAGCTGCCGCGCAGCCTCGACGCGACGCCGATCAGCTCGGCCGCCGCCGCGTACCGCCCCTTGGCGTAGAGGGCACGGTACAGCTCGGACAGCGGGCCCTGGCGGACCTGCTCCGGTTCCGGTTCCGGCCGCACCGTGCCGAGCTTGGTCAGGAGAAAACCGGTGAGGGCCCCGGCGGTGCCGTGGTCGAAGGTGACGGTGGCGGGCAGCCGCAGCCCGGCGAGGGCGTCGAGGCGGTTGCGCAGTTCCACGGCGGTCAAGGAGTCGAGGCCGAGTTCGCTGAACGGGCGGTCCGGGGCGATCGAGCGCGCGTTCGCGCCGAGCACGGCGGCGACCTCGGCGGTGACCGCCTCCAGCGCGGCCTCCTCGCGCCGCCCTTCGGGGAGCCGGGCGAGACGGTGGGCGAGGACCGGTCCGGTTCCGGTGCGCGCCCCCGCGGTGCGCCGGGCCGTACGGATCAGCCCTCTCAGCAGGGCGGGCGGCTGGTCGTCGGTGGGGCGCAGGTCGAAGCGGGCCGCGACCAGGAGCGCTTCGTCCCTGTCGAGGGCCGCGTCGAAGAGCGTCAGGCCCTCCTTCGTGGTCAGCGCGCCGAGCCCGGCGCGCGCCGCCCTGGCGCGGTCGGCGCCGGTGAGGTGGGCGGTCGCGCCGGTCGGGCGCTCCCACAGGCCCCAGGCCAGGGAGAGACCCGGCAGCCCGAGGGCGCGGCGGTGCGCGGCCAGCGCGTCGAGGAAGCCGTTGGCGGCGGCGTAGGAGGCCTGCCCCGGCCCGCCGAGCAGCCCGGCCACCGACGAGTACAGCACGAAGGCGGCCAGGTCGTGGCCGCGTGTGAGTTCGTGCAGCACCCACGCGCCGTCGGCCTTGGCGCGCAGCACGCGGTCCACCCGCTCGGCGGTGAGCGACTCGACAAGGCCGTCGTCGACGACGGCCGCGGCGTGCACCACCGCGGTCAGCGGCCGGTCCGGCGGGATCGCGGCCAGCACCGCCGCGACCGCCGCGCGGTCGGCCGCGTCGGCGGCGGCGACGGTCACGTGCGCGCCGAGGCCGGCGAGCTCGTCCTCCAGCCCGGGTTCGAGCCGTCCGCCGCGGCCCATGAGGATCAGGTTCCGGGTGCGGCCGGTCCGCACGAGGTGCCGGGCGAGCTCTCCGGCGAGCGCTCCCGTGCCGCCGGTGATCAGCACCGTGCCGCCGGGGTTCCACTCCCGCGCCGCACCGTCGCGCGCGGCCGCGCGCGCCAGTCTCGGCGCGAAGAACCTCTCGTTCCGCACCGCCAGTCGCGGCTCCCCCGAGCCGAGCACGGTGGCGACCGCCCGGCGCACCGCCTCCGGTGCGGGGTCGTCGGCGTCCACGAGGAACACCCGCCCGGGATGCTCCGCCTGCACGGATCCGACCAGTCCCCAGATCGGCGCGACGACCGGGTCGGGATTCTCCTCCGGGGTGGCCGCGACGGCATGCCGGGTGACGACGACCAGCGGCCTTTCGCTCTCTTCCGCGAGCCATTCCCGCACCCGGGTGAGCACCCGGTTCACCTGCCCGTGGACGGCGGCCTCCGGGCTCAGGCCGCGGAATTCCGCGCCGGTGACCTGAATGACGTCGGTTCCCTTGCCGGACGGCCGCGGGGTCACCTCGGTCCAGGTGACCGTGAACAGGGAGTCGTGGTCCGCCGGGCGCAACCGGTCGGCCGAGACCAGGCGGGCCCGGAGCGATTCGACCGACACCACGGGTGCGCCGGTCTCGTCGGCGGCGTGCAGGGAGAGGTCGTCGGGGCCGTGCAGGACCAGCCGGACCCGCAGCGCGGACGCGCCCGAAGCGTGCAGCCGGACCCCGCCGTAGGCGAACGGCAGGCGGTTCCGCCCCGGCGGGCTGTCCTTGAGCCCGTGGTGCGCGGCGATGTGCAGGGCCGCGTCGAGCAGCGCGGGGTGCACGCCGAACCGGGCCGCGTCGCCCTGCTCCGCCTCCGGTAGCTCGACCTCGGCGAAGAGGTCGTCGCCGTCCCGCCAGGCGGCGCGCAGCCCCTGGAAGGCGGGCCCGTAGGTGAGGCCCGCGTCGGCGAGCTCCCGGTAGACATGGTCGATCTCGACGGGGACGGCGCCCCGCGGGGGCCAGCCGCCGATGCTCTCCGGGACCGGGCCCGATTCGCTGAGGGTCCCCGCCGCGTTCCTGGTCCAGCGCTCGCCGGTGCCGGAGTGGACGGTGACGGGACGGCGGCCCTCGTCGTCGAGCGCGCCGACGGAGACCTGGACGTCGACCGGATCGCCGGCCGGGACGACGAGCGGGGTCTCCACGACGAGCTCGTCGAGGGTGCTCAGGCCCACCTCGTCCCCGGCTCTGACGGCCAGCTCGACCAGGGCGGTGCCGGGCACGATGACGGTGCCCATGACGGTGTGCCCGGCCAGCCAGGGGTGGGTGCGCAGCGACAGCCGCCCCGACAGCAGCACGCCGCCGGCGTCGGCCAGCACGGCCGTCGCGCCGAGCAGCGGATGCCCGGCCGGGGTGAGGCCGAGCGACGCCGGGTCGCCGGAGTTCAGTGTGGCGGGTCCGAGCCAGTAGCGGTCGTGCTGGAAGGCGTAGGTCGGCAGGTCGACCCGGCGCGCCTCGGGGAGCACGGCGTCCCAGGCGATCGGCCGGCCGTGGATGTGCGCGCGGCCCAGGGCGAGCAGCGCGGTGCGCTCCTCCGGCTGGTCGCGGCGCAGCACGGGGACCAGGGACCGGTCGCCGGGGAGTGATTCGCGGGCCATGCCGGAGAGGGTGGCGTCCGGGCCCAGTTCCAGGTAGGTCGTGACACCTGCGGCGTCGAGGGCCGTGACCGCGTCGGCGAACCTGACGGGTTGGCGCACCTGGGCGACCCAGTAGCCGGGGGTGGTGACGTCGCTGACCTGGCCGGTCAGCGTGGAGATCAGCGGGATGCGCGGGTCGTGATAGGAGACCGATTCGAGGACCTGCCCGAACTCGGCCAGCATCGGGTCCAGCCGGGCCGAGTGGAAGGCGTGACTGACGGTGAGCCGCCGGGTGCGGCGGCCCCTGCCGGAGAACTCCGCGACGGCGGCCTCGACCGCGTCCTCGTCGCCGGTGACCACGATCGACGACGGGCCGTTGATCGCGGCGATCTCGACGGTGTCCGGGATCTCCTGCTCGGTGGCCTCGACGGCCGCCATCGCGCCACCCGGCGGCAGCGCCTGCATCAACCGGCCCCGGGCCGCGACCACCTTGGCCGCGTCGGCCAGCGACCACACACCCGCGACGTGGGCCGCCGCGAGCTCGCCGATCGAGTGCCCGGCGACGTGGTCGGGCCGCACGCCCCACGACTCCAGCAACCGGAACAGGCCGACCTGCAGCGCGAACAGGCCGGTCTGGGTGTAGACGGTCCGGTCGAGCAGGCCGCCGGACCCGAACACGACGTCGCGCACCGAAACGCCGCCGAGGTGCCGGTCGAGCTCGGCCACGGCGGCGTCGAACGCCTCGGCGAACACCGGGAAGCGCTTGTGGAGCTCCCGCCCCATGCCCTCCCGCTGGCTCCCCTGACCGGTGAACAGATAGGCCAGGTCCCGGCCCGCGCGGCCGGTGATCACCGAAGCCGACGGCTCCTCGGCCGCCAGCGCCCGCAGCGCCTCCACCAGCTCCGCCGTGCCGGAACCCACGACCACGGCCCGCTCGCCGAGCCGCGCCCGGGTGGCGGCCAGCGACCACGCCACGTCCACCGGGTCATGACCGGAGGTCACGAAGTTCGCCAGCCGGGCCGCTTGGGCGCGCAGCGCGCCGGGCGTGCGGGCGGAGAGCACCCATGGCACCGGCCCTGTCCCGGCGGGCCGGCCGGGCTCTGTGACGGCCGGGGCCTCCTCGATGATCACGTGGGCGTTGGTGCCGCTCACGCCGAACGCCGAGACCCCGGCCCTCCGCGGCCCCTCCGACGGCCAGTCGCGGGCCTCGGTGAGCAGCTCCACCTCGCCCGACGACCAGTTCACGTACGGAGAGGGCTCATCGACGTGCAGGGTCCGCGGCAGCAGCCCGTGCCGGATCGCCTGCACCACCTTGATGACCCCGCCGACGCCGGCCGCCGCCTGAGAGTGCCCGATGTTGGACTTGAGCGAGCCCAGCCACAGCGGACGTCCCGGCGCGCGGCCCTGGCCGTAGGTGGCGAGGATGGCCGTGGCCTCGATCGGGTCACCCAGGCTCGTGCCGGTGCCGTGGGCCTCCACGAGGTCGACGTCCGCCGCCGGCAGGCGGGCCCCGGCCAGGGCCGCCTGGATGACGCGCTGCTGCGCCGGGCCGCTCGGGGCGGTCAGGCCGTTGGAGGTGCCGTCCTGGTTCACCGCCGAGCCGCGGAGCACCGCGAGGATCGGGTGGCCGAGCCGCTGCGCGTCGGAGAGCCGTTCGACCAGCAGGAAGCCGGCGCCCTCCGCCCAGCCGGTGCCGTCGGCGGACGCGGCGAACGCCTTGCAGCGGCCGTCGGCCGACAGGCCGCGCTGGCGGGAGAACTCCACGAATCCCTGCGCGGTCGCCATCACCGACACGCCCCCGGCCAGGGCCAGGTCGGACTCCCCCGACCGCAGCGACAGCGCCGCCAGGTGCAGCGCCACCAGCGACGACGAGCAGGCGGTGTCGACCGTCACGGCCGGGCCCTCGAACCCGAAGGCGTAGGCGATGCGGCCGGACGCGACGCTGCGCAGCGTACCGATGCCGATCTGCCCCTCCAGCTCCGCCGGGTGACCGGCCCCGACGCCGTAGTCGCCGCCGGCCAGCCCCGCGAACACGGCGGTACGGCTCCCGCGTAACGTCTCCGGGTCGATCCCGGCCCGCTCGAACGCCTCCCACGCCGTCTCCAGCAGCAGCCGGTGCTGCGGGTCGGTGGCGAGGGCCTCCCGCGGGGAGATGCCGAAGAACCCGGCGTCGAACCCGCCCACGTCCTCGATGAACCCCCCGTGGCGGGTGTAGGAGGTGCCCTGGTGGTCGGGGTCGGGGTCGTACAGGGAGTCGAGATCCCAGCCCCGGTCGGCGGGGAACGCGGTCACCGCGTCCCGCCCGGACGCGACCAGCTCCCACAGGTCCTCCGGCGAGGCGACCCCGCCGGGGAACCGGCACGCCATGCCCACGATCGCGACCGGTTCCCGCCGCGCCGACTCCACCTCGTGGAGCCGGGACCGCAGGCTCTGGACGTCGGCGATGGCGCGTTTGAGATATTCGCGTAGCTGTGCGTCGTCAGCCATGGGGAAACGCTCCTAGTGCGGGTCGTGGTCGAGGAGCCGGAACAGCTCCTCGTCGGTGGCGGCGTCGAGGTCGACCGTCGTACGGGGACCGGTGTCCCACTGGTCGAGCAGCCGCCGCATCCGGCCGAGCAGTTCGGGTTCGGGACCGGCGGACAGCGCCGTCTCCAGGTAGTCGAGGGAGGCCGCCGCGTTCGGGAACCGGACGGCCGAGCCGGACAGCTCGTCGCGCAGGTAACCCGCGATGGCCGCCGGGGTCGGATGGTCGAACACGAGCGTGGCCGGCAGTAGCAGCCCGGTCGCCGTGTTGAGCCGGTTGCGCAGGTCGACGGCGGTGAGCGAGTCGAGCCCGACGTCGCGGTAGGGCCGGCCCAGTTCCACCGCCCCGGCGTCGTCGTGGCCCAGCACGATCGCCGACTCGGCCCTGACCACCGCCAGCACGGCGGCTTCGAGATCGGGCCCGGTGAGCGTGGCCAGTGACGGCGCCCGCGCCGGTTCGGCGGTGACGACGTCGGCGGCGCGTGGCCCGGCAGGGGTCTGGTCGAGCCAGTAGCGGCGGCGGTGGAAGGCGTAGGTGGGCAGCGGCACCCGGCGGGCGCCGGAGAGGACCGGCAGCCAGTCGACCGCGACGCCCCGCACGTGGACCTCGGCCAGTGAGGTGAGGAAGCGCTCCTGCCCGCCCTGGTCGCGGCGCAGCGTGCCGGCCACCACGACGGGCCGGTCGGTCAGCGTCTCCTGGATGCCCGCCGTCAGCACGGGATGCGGGCTGACCTCGATGAACACGCCGTGATCCTGGTCGGCGAGGCCGCGCACGGCCTCCTCGAACCGGACCCGTTCCCGCAGGTTCGCGTACCAGTAGTCGGCGTCCGGCGGGGTGTCGCCGAGCCAGTCACCGGTGACCGTCGAGAACAGCGGCACCCGGCCCCGCCGCGGCCTCGCCGGCGCGAGGGCGTCGCGGACGGCGGACTCGACGCGCTCGATGTGGTGCGAGTGCGAGGCGTAGTCCACGGGGATCCGCCGGGCCCGCCCGCCCTCGGCCTTGACGGCCTCGACCAGCGCCGCCACGGCCTCGGGGTCGCCCGACACGACGACCTGCGCGGGGCTGTTGACGGCCGCGATCGAGACCCCCGGGCCGAGCCGGGGTTCGACCTGGTCCGGCGGGAGCGCGATGGAGGCCATCGCCCCGGTGCCGGCCAGCGCGGCGATCGCCCGGCTGCGCAGCGCCACCACGCGGGCGGCGTCGTCGAGACTGAGCAGGCCCGCCACGGCCGCCGCCGCGATCTCCCCCTGGCTGTGCCCGGCCACGGCGTCCGGCCGCACGCCGTGGTGCTCCCACACGGCGGCCAGCGACACCATGACGGCCCAGAGCAGGGGCTGGACGACGTCCACCCGGTCGAGGTCGCGCTTGAGCGCCTCCTCGGGATTCCAGTCGATGTACGGGGCCAGCGCCCGCCCGCACTCCGCGAACCTGGCGGCGAATACAGGCGACCGTTCGAGCAGCTCGACCCCCATGCCGGCCCACTGCGACCCCTGCCCGGGGAAGACGAACACGACCTTGCCCTCGGCGTCGGCGGTGCCGCGGACGACCCGCCTGGACGAGGCCCCGGCGGCCAGCGCGCGAGCGCCTTCGGCGAACCCCGCCGGGTCGCCGGCCACGATGACGGCGCGCTGCTCGAACGCGGCCCGGGTGGTGACCAGCGAGAACCCTACGTCGGCCGGATCCGCGGCGACCTCGGCGAGCCGGGCGGCCTGGCCCGCCAGCGCCTCGGACGTCCGGGCGGAGATCGGCCAGACCGAAGGCAGGTCCGGTTGCGGTGCGGATTCCACCGCCGGGGTGGCGGGGGGCTGTTCGATGATGACGTGGGCGTTGGTGCCGCTGACGCCGAACGAGGAGATCCCCGCCCGGCGGGGCCGTCCCGGCGTCCACTCGCGGGGTTCGGTGAGCAGCCGGACCGTGCCCTGCGACCAGTCGACGTGCGGGGTCGGCTCGTCGACGTGCAGAGTCCTGGGCAGCACGCCGTGCCGGATCGCCTCGATCATCTTGATGACCCCGGCCGCGCCGGCGGCGGCCTGGGTGTGGCCGATGTTCGATTTCAGCGAGCCGAGCCAGAGCGGGTCGCCGGGCCGGTCCTGCCCGTAGACGGCCAGCAGGGCCTGGGCCTCGATCGGGTCGCCGAGCGTGGTCCCGGTGCCGTGGCCCTCCACCACGTCCACCTCGCCGGGGGTGAGCCCGGCGTTGGCCAGGGCCTGCCGGATCACCCGCTGCTGGGACGGCCCGTTGGGGGCGGTCAGCCCGTTGGACGCGCCGTCCTGGTTGACGGCGGTGCCGCGGACCACGGCGAGCACGGGATGTCCCAGCCGTCGGGCGTCGGACAGCCGCTCGACCAGCAGCAGGGACGCCCCTTCGGCCCAGCCGGTGCCGTCGGCCGCCGCCGCGTAGGCCTTGCAGCGGCCGTCGGCGGCCAGGCCGCGCTGCCGGGAGAACTCGACGAACACCGACGGCGTCGCCATCACCGCGACTCCCCCCGCCAGCGCAAGGTCGGACTCGCCGGTCCGCAGCGACTGCGCGGCCAGGTGCAGCGCCACCAGCGACGACGAGCAGGCCGTGTCGACGGTGACGGCGGGCCCTTCGAACCCGAAGGAGTAGGCGATCCGTCCGGACGCGACGCTGCCCGCGTTGCCGTTGGCCAGGTAGCCTTCCAGGCTGGCCGGGGCGGACCCGGCGGGTGGCGCGTAGTCGTGGTACATGACCCCGGCGAACACCCCGGTACGGCTGCCGCGCAGCGTCCCCGGGTCGATCCCGGCCTGCTCGAAGGCCTCCCACGCCGTCTCCAGCAGCAGGCGTTGCTGGGGGTCGGCGGCCAGCGCCTCCCGGGGCGAGATGCCGAAGAACGCCGCGTCGAAGTCGGCGGCGTCGTGCAGGAACCCGCCGTGCCGGGTGTAGGAGGTGCCGGGACGGTCGGGGTCGGGGTCGTACAGGGCCTCAAGGTCCCAGCCCCGGTTGTCCGGGAACCCGGAGATCGCGTCACCGCCCGACTCGACGAGCCGCCACAGGTCGCCGGGGCCGTTCACGCCGCCGGGCAGGCGGCAGGCCATGCCGACGATGACGATCGGGTCGTCGTCCGTCCGGACGCGCCGAGGCGTGGCGGCGGGGGCCGCGGGGGCGGCGGGATCGAGCTGGGTCCCGATGAAGGTCGCGACGGCGGTGGGCGTGGGGTGGTCGAAGGTCAGTGTGGCGGGCAGCCGCAGGCCGGTGGCGGCGGTGAGGCGGTTGCGCAGTTCGACCGACATCAGCGAGTCGAGCCCGAGGTCGCCGAAGGCCCGCCTGCCGCCGACCGTGTCCGTGCCGAGGACCGCTCCGGTCTCCGCGCGGACCAGCGCCAGCACGGCCTCGCTCCTGGCGTCCCCGGCCAGCCCGGCGAGCCTGCGGGCGAGCGGGACGTCCTCGGGGGCGGGCCTGCGTGCCTGCCGGGAGGCGCCGCGTAGCAGCGGCGCGGCGCCGGGGTCGAGCGCGGCCGGGATCACGACGGGTGCGTCCAGACCGAGCGCGGCGTCGAACAGTTCCAGTCCGGTGGCGGTCGCCAGCGGCCGGACCCCGCTCCTGGCGGCCCTGGCCAGGTCGGCCTCGCTCAGGTGGGCGCTGATCCCCGTGCTCTGCGCCCACAGGCCCCAGGCCAGCGACACGGCGGGCAGGCCGAGCGCGCGGCGGTGCGCGGCGAGGCCGTCGAGGTAGGCGTTGGCGGCGGCGTAGGAGGCCTGACCGGCGCTGCCGAGCGTGGCCGCGATCGACGAGTACAGCACGAACCAGGCCGGCGGCCGGTCTCTCGTCAGCTCGTGGAGGTGCCGCGCGGCGTCGGCCTTCGGCCGCAGCACCGCCGACACCCGCTCGGGGGTGAGCGAGCCGAGCACCCCGTCGTCGACGACGCCGGCCGCGTGCACCACAGCGGTCAACGGGTGCTTCTCCGGTACGGAGGCCAGCACCCCCTCCAGGAAGTCCCGGTCGGCCACGTCACCCGCGAGGATGTCGGCGCGTGCGCCGAGCGCGGCCAGTTCGTCCCGCAACCCGATCGCCCCGGGTGCCCGCGCGCCCCGGCGGCTGGTCAGGACGAGCCGCCGGACGCCGTGCCGGGTGACGAGATGCCGGGCCAGCATCGCGCCGAGGCCACCGGTGCCGCCGGTGACCAGCACGGTCCCCTCGGGGTCGAGCGGCGGGGCCTCGCCTCCCGTGGTCCTGGTGAGGCGGGGCACGAGGATCCGGCCGTCCCGCACCGCGAGCTGCGGCTCGCCGGCGGGGATCGCGGACGGAACGTTCCCGTCGATCAGGACGACGCGGCCGGGGTGCTCGGTCTGGGCCGACCGCACCAGCCCCCACACGGCGGCGGCCGCGGGGTCGACGGGCTCGCCCGGCAGGGCGGCCACCGCGCCGGACGTGCGGACCACGATGGTGCCGGGCCCGTCGAGCCGGTCGCGCAACTCGGCGAGCGTGCCGTTCACCAGGTCGTGGAGACCGGGGCCGTCCGGTGCCACGCGGCCGGCCGGGTCAGGCGTGGCCACGTCGATCGTGGTGGCGGGTTCCAGCAGTGGCCCGGCCGGGGCCTCGATCCATTCGACCACGTGGAGCGCGGCCGGCCGGAGGGCGCCGGGGTCGATCGGGCGGGAGCGAAGGCCCTCGACCGACAGGATCGGGGAGCCCTCGGCGTCGGCCAGGTCCACCGTCCATTCGTCGTCGCCCGCCGGGGTGAGCCGGACGCGGGCGCTCGTGGCTCCGGGGCCGTGGACGCGGACTCCCCGCCAGGCGAACGGGACCAGGAGACGGCCCGGGTCGGCGGCCAGGTGGAGGGCCGCGTCGAGGAGGGCCGGGTGCACGGCGAACCGGGCGGCGTCGCCGGCGTCCTGGAGGGACACCTCGCCGTAGATCGTCTCACCGTCGCGCCAGGCCGTGGTCACGCCCTGGAAGGCGGGGCCGTAGTCGAGCCCGGCCAGCGCGAGCAGTTCGTAGAGGCCGGCGATGGCGAGCGGCTCGGCGTGCTCGGGTGGCCACACGTCCGCGCCGGGGTCCCGGTCGCCGGTCGCGAGGCGGCCGGTGGCGTTCCTGACCCAGTCGCCCTCGCCCGATCGGGAGTGGACGACGAGGTCGCCGCCGTCCAGGGCGAGCTGGATGTCCGTGGCGCCGTCGTCGGGGATCACCACCGGGCTCTCGATGACCAGTTCGTCCAGGACGGGCAGCCCCGCCTCGGTGCCCGCGCGCAGCGCGAGGTCGACGAGGGCGGTGCCGGGGAGGACCGTGGTGCCGGCGACGGCGTGGTCGGCGAGCCACGGGTGGGTGCGCGCGGAGAGCCGGCCGGCGAGCAGCACGCCTCCGCCGGCTAGGTGGACGACGGCGTTCAGCAGTGGGTGGTCGTGTCCTCCTCCGGCGGCCTCGCCGGGCAGGTCGAGCCAGTAGCGGGAGCGCTGGAACGGGTACGTGGGCAGGTCGGCCCTGCCCGCGCCGGGAAGCAGGGTGTCCCAGTCGATCCGGCCGCCGTGGATGTGGGCGTGCCCGAGGGCGAGGAGCGCGGTGACGTCCTCGGGCCGGTTCCCGCGCAGCACCGAGGTGACCACACGATCGGCGGGCAGCGATTCGCGGGCCATCCCGGACAGGACCGCGTCCGGGCCCAGTTCGAGGAACGTCGTGACCCCTGCCGCGTCGAGGGCCGTGATCGCGTCGGCGAACCTGACGGGTTCCCGTACCTGCCGGACCCAGTAGTCCGGCGTGGTGACATCGCCCACCTGGCCGGTGAGCGTGGACACCAGCGGGATCCGCGGCTCGTGGAAGGTCACCGATTCGAGGACCTGCCGGAACCCGGCCAGCATCGGATCGAGCCGCGCGGAGTGGAAGGCGTGGCTGACCGTGAGCCGCCGCACGCGCCGGCCACGCGCGGCGAACTCCGCCACCACCGCCTCGACCGCGTCCCCGTCGCCGGTCACCACGACGGAGGACGGCCCGTTGATCGCGGCGATCTCCACGGTGCCCGGGATCTCCCGCTCGGCGGCTTCGACGGCCGCCATCGCGCCACCGGCGGGCAGCGCCTGCATCAGGCCGCCGCGCGCCGCGACCACCCGCGCCGCGTCCCGCAGCGACCACACCCCCGCGACATGCGCCGCCGCGAGTTCCCCGATCGAATGCCCGGCCACGTAGTCCGGCCGCACACCCCACGACTCCAGCAACCGGAACGCCCCGACCTGCAACGCGAACAGACCGGTCTGCGTGTAGACGGTCTGGTGCAACAGCCCCTCGGTGCCGAACACCGCGTCCCCGACCGGGACCCCGCCGAGGTGACGGTCCAGCTCGGTGACGGCGGCGTCGAACGCCTCCGCGAAGACGGGAAAACGTTCATGCAGCTCGCGCCCCATGCCCTCCCGCTGACTGCCCTGCCCGGTGAACAGGTAGGCGAGTTCGCCACCCTCGGCACCCTTCACGACCTGCGGTGACGGATCGTCCGCCGCCAGGGCGCGCAGCCCTGCCACCAGTTCGGCATGGCTCGACCCGACCACGACCGCGCGTTCGCCGAGCCGGGCCCTGCGGGCGAGAGACCGGGCGACGCCGGCCAGGTCGGATCGCTCCGCCAGGTGCGCGGCCAGCGCGGCGGCCTGGGCCCGGAGCGCCTCGGGCGTCCGCGCCGACAGCACCCACGGCACCGGCCCCTCGGTTCTCCCCGCCGTCACCGCCGGGGGCCGCGCGGGGGCCTGTTCGACGATGACATGGGCGTTGGTGCCGCTCACGCCGAACGCCGACACGCCCGCCCTGCGGAGACCGTCCGCGGGCCACTCCACGGCCTCGGTGAGGAGGCGTAGCGTCCCCGCCGTCCAGTCCACGTGCGGTGTGGGCTCGTCCACGTGCAGGGTCCTCGGCAGCACGCCGCGGCGGATCGACTCGACGACCTTGATCACTCCGGCCACGCCGGCCGCCGCCTGGGTGTGCCCGATGTTCGACTTCACCGAGCCCAGCCAGAGCGGCCGCCCGGGGTCGCGGTTCCTCCCGTACGTCGCCAGCAGCGCCCCCGCCTCGATGGGGTCGCCGAGGGTCGTCCCCGTCCCGTGGGCCTCCAGCAGGCCGACCTCGCCGGCGGACAGCCCGGCCGACTCCAGGGCGCTCTGGATGACCCGCTGCTGCGACGGGCCGTTGGGCGCGGTCAGGCCGTTGGAGGCGCCGTCCTGGTTGATCGCCGAACCGGTCAGCACGGCCAGCACGTCGTGGCCGAGGCGGTGCGCGTCGGAGAGGCGTTCGAGGAGCAGGAACGCCGCTCCCTCCGCCCAGCCGGTCCCGTCGGCGGAGGCCGCGAACGCCTTCACGCGGCCGTCGGGGGCCAGGCCACGCTGGCGGGAGAACTCCACGAACCCGACGGGTGACGTCATCACGGTCACGCCCCCGGCCAGCGCCACCTCGGACTCGCCGGACCGCAGCGACTGGGCCGCCAGGTGCAGCGCGACCAGTGACGACGAGCACGCGGTGTCCACGGTCACCGCCGGGCCCTCGAAGCCGAAGGTGTACGCCACCCGTCCCGACGCCACGCTCATGGCCGTGCCGATCGACAGGTAGCCGTCCACGGCCGCCGGGACGGAGGGCAGCCTCGCCGCGTAGTCCTGGCCGTTCATCCCCGCGAACACCCCCGTCCGGCCGCCGCGCCACGCGGTGACGTCGAGACCGGCACGTTCGAACGCCTCCCAGGCCAGCTCCAGCAGCAGCCGATGCTGCGGGTCGGTGGCCAGCGCCTCCCTCGGCGCGATGCCGAAGAACTCCGCGTCGAAGTCGGCCACACCGTCCAGGAAGCCGCCATGGCGGGTGTAGGTGGTGCCGGGACGGTCGGGGTCCTGGTCGTACAGGGAATCGAGATCCCAGCCCCGGTCGGCGGGGAACCCGGTGACGGCGTCGGTGCCGTCCTCGATCAGCCGCCACAGGTCCTCGGGTGACCGGACGCCGCCGGGGAACCTGCAGGCCATGCCGATGACGGCGATCGGTTCGGTGCGCTCCTCCTTGACCTGCCGGAGCTGCCGCCGGGTCTCGTGCAGTTCGGTGGAGACCCGCTTGAGCAGGTGCCTGATCTGGTCGTCGCTCATGTGTCGTCCGTCCGGAGGTCAGGAGATGCCGAGGGTTCGGGTGATGAAGTCGACCAGTTCGTCGTCGCCCGCCGCCTCCAGGTCGGGCCGGCCGTCCCAGGCGGCGGCGAGGGACCGCAGCCGGGCGGCGGCGGCGGCCCGCTCCCGCGGGGTCGCCTCGGCCGTGGCCAGCTCCTCGACGCGGTCCAGGAGACCGGGTGCGGCGGGTGCGGCGGGTGCGAGTCCGGTCAGCAGGTAGGCGGTGAGCGCCTCGGGGGTCGGGTGGTCGTACACGATGGACGGCGGCAGCGGCAGGCCCGTCGCGGCGCCGAGCCGGTTGCGCAGTTCGACCGAGGTGAGCGAGTCGAAGCCCTGGTCGCGGAAGTTGGCCCGGGGATCGACGGCGTCGGCCGAGGGACGCCCCTGCACGGCGGCGACCTCGGCGCGGACCAGCCGCAGCACCGTCCGGTGCCGGTCGGCGCCGCCGAGCCCGGCCAGCCGGGTGGCCAGGTCCTCCTCCGCGACGGCCTGCGGGGTGTTCGGGTGGGCACCCGGGAGTTCGCTGACGAGGGCACGGGGGCGGGTGGCGAAGAGGGTGGCCCAGTCGACGTCGGCGACGACCACGTTGACGTCGCCGCGGTCCAGCGCCCGGCCGACAGCGGTGATCGCGGTCTCCGGACTCATGCCGCGCAGGCCGTGCCGGGCGAGCGCACGGGTGGCGTCCGAGCCGGCGATGCCCGCGCCGGCCCAGTGGCCCCAGGCGATGGACGTGGCGGGCCGGCCCTCGGCGTGGCGGCGGGCGGCCAGCGCGTCCAGATAGGCGTTGCCGGGCGCGTAGTTGGCCTGCCCCGGCACGCCGCACACGCCGGCCAGCGAGGAGAACAGGACGAACGCGGTCAGGCCGAGGTCGCGGGTCAGCTCGTCCAGGTGGCGGGCGCCGCCCGCCTTGACCCGCAGCACCCGCTCGGCCCGGCCGGGGGTGAGTTCGGTGATCACGCCGTCGTCGAGGACGGCGGCGGCATGGAAGACGGCGGTCAGCGGCCGGTCCGCCGGGATCTCGGCCAGCACCCGCCGGAGCGCGGCCCGGTCGCCGACGTCGGCGGCGGCGAAGGTGACCTCGGTGCCCAGTGCCGCGAGACGGTCCCGCAGCTCCGCCGCGCCGGGAGCGTCCGCGCCGCGCCTGCCGACCAGCAGGAGGTGCCGCACGCCCCGTCCGGCCAGCGACCGCGCGAGGTGCTTGCCGAGCGCGCCGGTGCCGCCGGTGACCAGGACGGTCCCGGTCGTCGTCCACGGCGTGCCCCCCGGCGGCTCGGAAGGCGGGGTGGTCCGGGCCAGGCGGCGGGCGTACCGGCCGGAGGCGCGGACCGCGATCTCGCGCTCGGTGCCGCCGAGGGCGTCGGCGAGGCGGTCCCAGTGGGCCTCCCCGGCGTCGGCGGGCAGGTCGGCGAGGCCGCCCCAGTTCTCCGGGCTCTCGGGAGCGGCGATCGCGCCGAGACCCCACAGCAGCGCCTGCGCGGGCTCGGGCGGTGCGTCGCCGGGACCGGTCGAGACGGCGTTCCTGGTCACGTACCAGACGGGTGCGGCGAGGCCGGCGTCGTGCGCGGCCTGAAGAAGAGCCAGGTTCGTCTTGTACGCCCACGGCAGGTCCGCGCGCGAGTCCACGTCCGATTCGGCGAGCAGTGACAGGACCCCGGCGACCGGCCCGGCCGCGGCCAGGCCGGCGGCCAGCTCCTCCCGGCCTTCGGACGTGACGGTCAGCCGGGTGGTCTCGGCCCCCCGGCGCTTGAGCGCCCGTTCGGCCGCCTCGCCGGCTCCTTCCGGTGCGACCACCAGCCACCTGCCCGGTGCGGTGGCGGCGGGGGCGTCGGGCAGGGGCCGCCACACGACCTGGAAGCGCCAGGCGTCGGCGCCCTGGGGTTCGGCGCCGCCGGGTCTGCTGGCGTCGAGCCAGAAACGTTCGCGCTGGAAGGCGTACAAGGGGAGGTCGGCCCGTCCGGCGCCGGGGAAGACGGCCTCCCAGTCGATCCGCCGGCCGTGGGTGTGGGCGTGGCCGAGTGCCAGGAGCGCGGTGACGTCCTCGGGCCGGTCCTCGCGCAGGACGGGGACGACGACCCGCTCGGCGGGCAGCGATTCGCGGGCCATGCCGGACAGGACCGCGCCGGGTCCCAGTTCAAGGAAGGTCGTGACGTTCGCGGCGTCCAGAGTGATGACCGCGTCGGCGAACCTGACGGGTTCCCGGACCTGACGGACCCAGTACTCCGGCGTGGTGACGTCGCTGATCTGGCCGGTGAGCGTGGACACCAGCGGGATCCGCGGCTCGTGGAAGGCCACCGATTCGAGGACCTGCCGGAACTCGTCCAAAATCGGGTCCAGCCTCCTGGAGTGGAAGGCGTGGCTGACCGTCAGCCGCCGCGCGCGCCGGCCCCGCTCGGTGAACTCGGCGACGACCTCGCCGATCATCTCCTCGTCGCCGGTGATCACGACCGATGACGGGCCGTTGATCGCGGCGATCTCCACGTCGTACGGGATCTCGTCCTCGGCCGCCTCGACGGCGGCCATCGCGCCCCCCGCCGGGAGCGCCTGCATCAGCCCGCCCCGCGCGAAGACCACCCGGGCCGCGTCGGCCAGTGACCACACACCCGCGACGTGGGCCGCCGCGAGCTCGCCGATCGAGTGCCCGGCGACGTAGTCGGGCCGCACCCCCCACGACTCCAGCAGCCGGAACAGGCCGACCTGCAGCGCGAACAGGCCGGTCTGGGTGTAGAAGGTCTCGTGCAGCAGGCCCTCGGAGCCGAACACCACGTTCTTGATCGGCTCACCGAGTTCGGCGACGACGGCGTCGAAGGCCTCCGCGAAGACCGGGAACCGGTCGTACAGTTCCCGGCCCATGCCCTCCCGCTGGCTGCCCTGCCCGGTGAACAGGTACGCCAGGCCCCGGCCCGCCCGGCCGGTGATCACCGACGCCGACGGCTCGCCCGCCGCCAGCGCCCGCAGCCCCGCCACCAGTTCGTCGTGCCCTCCGACGACCACCGCGCGTTCGTCCAGCGACGCGCGGCGGCGGGCCAGGGAGTGGCCGGTGTCCACGAGGTCCAGATCGGGCGTCACGAACTCCGCCAGCCGACCGGCCTGCGCCCTCAGCCCGTCGATGGTCCGGCCTGAGATCACCCACGGGACGGCCCCGGCAAGCCTTCGCGCCGGCGGGCCGGGTACCGGTTCCGGGGCGGGTCCGGTGATCACGTGGGCATCGGTGCCGCCCACACCCGCGCTCGGCACGGCCGGATCCGGCGGGGGTGTGACGGTCCCGGCGGGCGGGGCCTGTTCGATGATCACGTGCGCGTTGGTGCCGCTCACGCCGAAGCTCGACACGGCCGCCCGGCGGATCACGTCCTCCGGCCAGGCGCGGGCCTCGGTCAGCAGTTCCACGTCGCCCGCCGACCAGTCGACGTGCGGAGACGGCTCGTCCACATGCAGGGTGCGCGGGAGCAGCCCGTACCGGATCGACTGCACGGACTTGATCACGCCCCCCACGCCGGCTGCGGCCTGGGAGTGGCCGATGTTGGACTTCAGCGAGCCGAGCCACAGCGGACGGCCCGGTTCACGGCCCTGGCCGTAGGTGGCGAGCAGGGCGCCGGCCTCGATCGGGTCGCCGAGGGTGGTGCCGGTGCCGTGCGCCTCCATCAGGTCGACCTCGTGCGGGGCCAGCTCCGCCGAGTCCAGGGCGCGGCGGATGACCCGCTGCTGCGCGGGGCCGTTGGGGGCGGTGAGCTGGCTGCTGCGGCCGTCCTGGTTGACGGCGCTGCCGCGCAGCAGGGCCAGCACACGGTGGCCGTGCCGCCGGGCGTCGGAGAGGCGTTCGAGCGCCAGCAGCCCGGCGCCCTCGGCCCAGGCGGTGCCGTCGGCGGCCCCGGCGAAGGCCTTGACCCGGCCGTCGGCGGCCAGGCCGCGCTGGCGGGAGAACTCGATGAACATCCCGGGTGCCGCCAGCACGGTCGCGCCGCCGGCCAGGGCGAAGGAGCACTCCCCCAGCCGCAGCGACTGCGCGGCCAGGTGCAGCGCGACCAGCGACGACGAGCACGCCGTGTCGACGGTCACCGCCGGGCCCTCGAAACCGAAGGTGTACGCCAGCCGCCCCGACGCCACGCTCGTGGTGTTGCCGGTCAGCACGTAGCCGTCGGTGCCCCGGGCGGGCGGATGGTGCAGGCTGGGGCCGTACTCCTGGGAGATGACCCCGGCGAACACGCCGACGTCGCCGCCGCGCAACCCCGCCGGGTCGATCCCCGCGTCCTCCAGTGCCTCCCACGCCGTCTCGAGCAGCAGCCGCTGCTGCGGGTCGATCGCCAGCGCCTCCCGGGGCGGGATGCCGAAGAACTCCGCGTCGAAGTCACCGGCGTCGTACAGGAAACCGCCGTCCCGCACGTAGGAGGTGCCTCGATGCGCGGGGTCGGGGTGATAGAGGCCGTCGAGGTCCCAGCCCCGGTCGGTGGGGAAAGGCCCGATCGCGTCCCGCTCCTCGGCCACCACCCGCCACAGGTCGCCGGGCGAGGCGACCCCGCCGGGGAACCGGCACGCCATGCCGACGATGGCGATCGGCTCCCTGGCGGCCGACTCGACGGCCTCCAGCTTCTGCCGGGTCTGGCGCAGCTGGTGCGTCACCCGGTTGAGGTAGGTACGGAGTTTCTCTTCTTCGGACATGTGCGGGGTGCCCTTCACGAAAGACGCAGTTCTTTCTCGATGAGCTCGAAGAGCTCGTCGTTCGTCGCCCCGTCGATCTCACCGTCGGACTCGGGGCCGATCTCCGGCTCGATGTCCGGACCGGAGTCCGCCGGTTCCGCGGGGACGAGCCGTTCCCGGAGGTAGGCCGCCACCGCGAGGGGGGTCGGGTGGTCGAACACGAGCGTCGACGGCAGCCGCAGCCCGGTCGCACGGTCCAGCCGGTTGCGCAGCTCGACGCTGCTGAGCGAGTCGAACTCGCCGTCCAGGAATCCCTTGTCCGGCGGCACGGCCTGGATGTCGGTGTGCCCGAGCACGGCCGCTCCCGTCGTCCTGACCAGGTCGAGCAGCCGGTCGAGCTGGTCGGGTTCCTGGCGGCCGAGCAGCTCGGCCGTCAGCGCGTGGCGCGCCGTGTCCGCCGTGTCCGCTGTGTCCGCCGTCTCCGGCTCGGGGGCGAAGGTCCCGCTCGCGTGCCGGACCCACGGTTCGGTGGCGGACCCGCGGGCGTGCACGGTGACCGCGCGGTGCCCGTCGCCGTCGACGGCGCCCACCAGGACCTGAACCTGCACGTCCGCCCCGAGGGGCGTCTCCACGGTGAGCTCCTCGATCCGGAGCCCGCCCGCACGCCGCGCGGCGTGCGCGGCCAGGTCGGCGGCGGCGTCGTCACCGTGCCACGATCCGGGCAGCCGGCCCGCGTGGACGGTGGACCCGTCCGCCAGGTCGATCTCGGCGGTCAGCAGGGGGTGGCCGGTGGTGCTCGTCCCGGCGGCCGGGGCGGGGGTCAGCCAGAAGCGGCTGCGCTGGAAGGCGTACGTGGGCAGGCCGGGCGGCGGCGGGCCCGGCGTCGCCACATCGGCGCGCCAGTCGACGGTCACGCCGGCGGTGTGCAGCTCGGCGAGGGCCGTGCGGAAGGCCAGCGGTTCCGGCCGGCCGCCCCGGGACGCGGCGGTGACCACGAGGTTCCCGCCGGAGCTGAGGGTGTCGAGGGCGAGCGAGGTGAGCGCGCCGCCGGGACCCGCCTCCAGGTAGTCGGTGACGCCGAGCGACCGGAGCGCGGCCACGCCGTCGCGGAACCGGACCGCCCGCCGGATGTGCTCGGCCCAGTAGCCGGGGTCGCGGATCTCGTCCCCGGCCAGGCCGCCGGACACGTTGGAGACCAGCGGCAGGCGCGGCGCCGAGAAGGTGATCCGCTCGGCGACCTCCCGGAACCTGGCCAGGATCGGGTCCATGTGGGACGAGTGGAAGGCGTGGCCGACCTGGAGCATCGTGGCCTGGCGGCCCCGGTCGCGCCAGCGGGCCACGAGTCCGGTGACGGCGTCGCGGTCGCCGGACACCACGACGGAGTCCGGGCCGTTGACGGCGGCGAGGTCCACGGTGCCGCCGATCTCGTCCTCGGTGCCGCGCAGGGCGGCCATCGCGCCGCCGGCAGGTACCGACTGCATGAGCCGGCCCCGGGCGGTGACCAGCGCCGCGGCGTCGGCCAGCGAGAACACCCCGGCGAGGTGCGCGGCGGTCAGCTCGCCGATCGAGTGCCCGATCAGGTGGGTCGGCCGCAGCCCGAACGACTCGGCCAGCCGGAACAGCCCGACCTCGAAGGCGAACAGCGCGGGCTGCGTGTACTCGGTCGTGTCCAGCGCCCCCTGCCCGCCGGTGAACATGACCTCGCGGATCGGCAGGCCGAGGTGCGGGTCCAGGTGCCCGGCGACCTCGGCGAGCGCGTCGGCGAAGACGGGGAACGCGGCGGCCAGCTCACGGCCCATCCCGGCTCGCTGGCTGCCCTGACCGGTGAACATGACGGCCAGCCCGCCCCGGCGCGTGGCGGTCCCGCGCACCAGCCCAGGAAGGTCGGCGCCGTCGGCCAGCGCGGCCAGCCCGTCGTCACGCGAGCCGGTGACCAGCACCGCCCGGTGCTCGAAGAGGGCACGGCCGGTGACGAGAGCCCCGGCGAGCCCGGTGCCGTCCGGATTGTCCGCCAGCCACGCACGTAGCCGGGACGCCTGGCCGCGCAGTGCCTGCTCCGACTTCGCCGAGAGCACCAGCGGCGCGCCGGGGTCGGGAACGTCGCGATGTTCCGGTTCCGGTTCCGGGGCCTGTTCCAGGATCAGATGGGCGTTGGTGCCGCTGATGCCGAACGAGGAGACGGCGGCCCGGCGGGGGCGTCCGGTGCGCGGCCAGGGGGTCGGCTCGGTGACCAGGGCCACGTCCCCCGAGGTCCAGTCGACGTGTGGTGACGGCTGGTCGACGTGCAGGGTCGCCGGGAGGGTGGCGTGCCGGATGGCCTGGACCATCGCCACCAGGCCGGTGACTCCGGCCGCCGCCTGTGTGTGGCCGAGATGGGACTTGGTCGAGCCGAGCAGCAGGGTCCTGTCCCGGTCCTTCCCGTATGTCGCCAGGATCGCCCCCGCCTCGATCGGGTCACCCAGGGTGGTCCCCGTGCCGTGAGCCTCGACCGCGTCGACGTCGCCAGGGCCCAGCCCGGCCGAGGCGAGCGCGGCCCTGATCACCCGCTCCTGCGACGGGCCGCTCGGCGCGGTCAGGCCGTTGGAGGCGCCGTCCTGGTTGACCGCGCTGCCCCGGACCACCGCCAGCACGGGACGGCCCGCACGCCGCGCCACCGACAGGGGCTCCAGCAGGACCAGCCCGGCCGCCTCGGCCCACGCCGTGCCGTCGGCGGCGGCGGCGAACGGCTTGCACCGGCCGTCCGGGGCGAGCCCGCCCTGGCGGCTGAACTCGGTGAACATGCCCGGCGTGGACATGACCGCGGCGCCGCCGGCCACCGCCCGGTCGCACTCGCCGCGCCGCAGCGCCTGCACCGCCAGGTGGATGGCCACCAGCGACGACGAGCACGCGGTGTCGATCGTGATCGCCGGGCCCTCCAGCCCGAGGGTGTACGCGATGCGGCCCGACGCCACGCTGGTCAGGGTGCCGGTGAGGGCGTGGCCCTGGTAGTCGTCGGGGATCTCGTGCAGACGGGGGCCGTACTCCTGCGGGGTGACGCCGGCGAACACCCCGGTACGGCTGCCGCGCTGCGCCGACGGGTCGAGCCCGGCCCGCTCGTACAGCTCCCAGGCCGCCTCCAGCAGCAGCCGCTGCTGCGGGTCCATGACGGCGGCCTCCCGGGGGCTCAGCCCGAAGAAGGCGGCGTCGAACCGGTCGGCGTCGTGCAGGAACCCGCCCGAACCGGTGACCGAGCCGCCCTCACCGCCGAGCCGGGCCAGGTCCCACCCCCGGTTGACGGGGAACCCGCTGATGACGTCCTGGCCGGCGGACAGGACCCGCCACAGGTCCTCGGGCGTTCGCGCGCCACCGGGCCAGCGCCCGCTCATGGCGACGACGGCGATCGGCTCCTCGGTGGCCGTGGAGGCGGCCTCCTCGTGCCGCGTGCCGCCGGCGAGGTGGCCGGCGACGGCCCGGACCGTCGGGTGGTCGTAGACGAGCGAGGGGGACAGCCTCCGGCCGGTGGCCTCGGCGAGCCGCTGCCCGAACTCGACGGCCGCCGCCGAGTCGAACCCGAGGTCCTTGAAGGTCAGGTCGGGGTCGACCTCGTCGCCCGACGAGTAACCGAGGACGAGCGCCGCGCTGGCCGCCACCACCTCACGGAGGTCCACCGGCACGTCTCCGGCGGCGAGTTCGGCGGCTTCTTCGGCGGGGGTCTCGGCGGCTTCTTCGACAGGGACCGGGGCCGTTTCCCTCGCCACAGGAGCATGGGGGGTGAGCCACAGGCCGCGGCGCTGGAAGGGGTAGGTGGGCAGGTCGACGAGGCGGGCGTCCGGGCCTATCAGCCCCGCCCAGCCGACGGCCCCGCCCCCGGAGTGGAGGCGGCCCGCGGAGAGCAGGAACCGGCGCAGCCCGCCGTGGTCGCGGCGGAGGGTCCCGACGGCGAGCACGTTCCCGGCGGTCTCCCGTACCCCGTCCACGAGGAGGGGATGCGGGCTGCTCTCCACGAAGACGTCGTGTCCGCCGGCGACGGCGCTCCGCACGGCCCGGTCGAGCTCGACCGGCTCACGGAGGTTGCGGTACCAGTACTCGGCGGTGAGCCCCGCCGTGTCGAGGGGCTCACCCGTGACGGTGGAGTAGAACGCCACCTCGGCGGTACGCGGCGCGATCCCGGATAGCTCCTCCAGGAGCCGGTCCCGCAGGGGCTCGACGTGCGCCGAGTGCGACGCGTAGTCGACCGGCACGACCCGCGCCCGCACCCCCTCCGCCTGGTAGACGGCGACCAGCTCGGCGACCGCGTCGGCGTCTCCCGAGACGACGGTCGAGGCGG
This sequence comes from Sphaerisporangium aureirubrum, assembly GCF_042658925.1. Lineage (NCBI taxonomy): Bacteria > Bacillati > Actinomycetota > Actinomycetes > Streptosporangiales > Streptosporangiaceae > Sphaerisporangium > Sphaerisporangium aureirubrum. Next base: position 41,186 of record NZ_JBHSRF010000038.1, on the reverse strand, counting down.
CGCCGTTGACGGCCGCCACGGCCAGCCGGCCCTCGTGACGCGCCAGCCGCTCCCGCACGGCGCTCACCGGGAGCAGCACCGACGCCATCCCGCCGCGCCCGGCGATCGCGGTGATGGCCCGGCCGCGCAGCGCCACCACGGTGGCGGCGTCCTCCAGCGACAGGGCCCCCGCGACGTGCGCCGCCGCGATCTCCCCCTGCGAGTGCCCGATGACCGCGTCGGGCCGCACCCCGGCGGCCTCCCAGAGCCGGGCCAGCGCCACCATGACCGCGAACAGCGCCGGCTGCACCACGTCCACCCGGTCGGCGGGAGGCGTGTCCGGACGGCCGGTCAGCAGGTCGGGGAGCCACCAGCCGGTGTGCGGGGCCAGCGCCTGCGCGGTCTGCTCGATCGACCGCGCGAAGACCGGCGACTCGCGCAGCAGCGCGACGGCCATCCCCGGCCACTGCGACCCCTGCCCGGGGAACACGAACACGGTCCGCCCGCGCGGCACGGCCACGTCCCGCACCAGAGCGGCCGCCTGCGCACCCCTCGCCAGTGCCCGCAGGCCGTCCCTGACCTCGTTTTCGTCCCCGGCCAGCACCGCCCGGTACCGGAACGCCGTCCGCGTCGCCGCGAGCGACAAGGCGACATCCGCGTCGGCCGGAGGGCCGGGCCGCTCCAGCAGCTTCACGACCCCGGCCGCCTGATCCCGCAGCGCCCCTTCACTCGCACCGGACAGCACCCACGGCAGCACCTCCGGCAGCACCCGGGAGGCCTCGGCACCGCGCTCCGGGGCGATCCCCCCGGGCGCCTCGGTGAGCACCACGTGGCAGTTGGTGCCGCCCATGCCGAACGAGCTCACCCCCGCCACGAGCGGGCGGTCCGGGCGGGGCCAGGCCCCACCCGACGTGCGGACCCGGAGGCGGAGCTCGTCGAAAGGGATGGCGGGGTTCGGAGTCTCGTGGTTGAGGCTCGGGGGCAGGTGCCGGTGGCTGACGCACAGGACGGCCTTGAGCAGGCCGACGACGCCCGCCGCGCCCTCCAGGTGGCCGACGTTGGTCTTGGCCGAGCCGACGTGCAGCGGCTCGGCCCTTCCGGTCCCGAGGGCGGCGCCGAGGGCGGCGGCCTCCACCGGGTCGCCGACCTTGGTGCCGGTGCCGTGCAGTTCGACGTACTGGACGTCGGAAGGATCGACACCCGCGCGCGTGACGGCCCGCCGGACGACCTCCGCCTGCGCCTGCGTGCCGGGCACCGTCAGGCCGGAGGTGTGGCCGTCGTGGTTGACCGCGGAGCCGGCGATCAGGGCGTACACGCGGTCGCCGTCCTCCCGGGCCAGGTCGAGCGTCTTGAGGACCAGCGCGACGCCGCCCTCGCCCCGCACGTACCCGTTCGCCCGGGCGTCGAAGGTGTGGCATCGCCCGTCCGGCGACAGCGCGCCGAACCGGCCGGCGGCCACGGCGCCGTCGGTGCCGATGTTGAGGTGGACGCCCGCCGCGATGGCCACCGCCGACTCTCCCGACCTCAGGGTCTCCGCGGCCAGGTGCACCGCCACCAGGGACGACGACTGCGCCGAGTCGACCGTCAGGCTCGGCCCGCGCAGCCCCAGCACGTGCGAGACCCGGTTGGCGATCAGCCCCCGGTTGAGCCCGGTCAGGGTGTGCCGGGTCACGGCGGCCGGGCCGCCGCGGGCGACGAGGGCGGCGTAGTCGGCCGCGATGGCCCCGACGTAGACACCGGCGGAGGTGGCGGCGAGGCGGGCCGGCGGGATCCTGGCGTCTTCCAGCGCCTCCCAGGCCAGTTCCAGGACGAGCCGCTGCTGCGGATCCATCTCCGCCGCCTCACGCGGGGAGATTCCGAAGAACTCGGGGTCGAACCCGTCGAGGTCGCCGAGGAAACCGCCGAACCGGGGCGCGTCCGGCGCCTCCTCCCACCGGCCGGGCGGGGGCGCCGTGATCGCGGAGCGCCCGTCCCGCAGCAGTTCCCAGAACGCCGCCGGATCGGGCGCCTGCGGTAACCGGCAGGCGACGCCGATGACGGCGACCGGCCCGAAATGGCCCACACTCATTTTCGCTCCACATTAGGAACCGGTGGCAAGCTGTTAATAGATTCGCCAACCGGCCCCTAATGCAGTACCCCTAAAAACCCCTAAGCGAAGTCAGTCCAAAAACACCGGAAGATCGGCCCGGCGGGACACACCGAGCTTTCGGTAAATGCGGGTGAGATGCTGTTCGACGGTGCTCACCGTAACGAAGAGTTCCCCGGAGATCTGCCGGTTGGTCTGCCCCCGCGCGGCCAGCGTGGCCACCCGCCGCTCGGCCTCGCTCAGGCCGGCCCCCGGCGCCGGGCCGGGACGCTCCTGCGGCGAGCCCCCGCAGGACCGCAGCAGTTGCCGCGACCGCCGCTCCGCCGCACGGGCCCTCGGCCCGTCCCCCAGCTCGGAGTACGCCGAGCCCGCGTCGGCCAGGGCGTGCGCCAGTTCGAGCGTGTCCTGGACGGACTGGAGCGTCTCCACCGCCTGCTCCAGCGCCTCGGGCCGTTCCGTCAGGGGCAGCGTGGCGGCCCGCAGCCGGAGGGCGATCCCCCGCGTACGGGTGTGCTCCGCCCTGGCCAGTTGCTCCTCGGCCAGTCGCCGCGCCTCACCCGTGCGGCCGAGCTGGAGCAGCGCGCGCACGGCGCCGAGCCGCCACGCGGCGACGCCCGGCAGGTCGATCCCCCAGCCGCGCATGAACTCGCCGCAGGCCAGGAAGTCGGCCAGGGCGGCGTCGGCGGCCCCCGCGGCCAGCCGGTAGGTGCCGCGCGCGTTCAGGTAGTGCAGCCCGACCGGAGTCTGGAACATGGCGTCCAGGACGGGCACGGCCAGGTAGCGCGCGGCGTCCTCGAGTTTGCCGAGGGCGGTCTTGGCGATCGTCATGGCCGCCAGCGGCGTGCCGAGCGCCACCCCCCAGGACCCCATCGGCAGGTGGGAGAAGGCGTTGCGCGCGCACCGCTCGGCGTCCTTGACCCGGCCCTGCCGGATCGCGGTCTCGGCCCTGATGGCGGCGAACGCCCCCTGCCAGTAGGGATCGCAGTGGCTGGTCGTCTGCTCCAGCAGCGGTTCGCACCAGCGGGCGGCGAGGTCGGCGCGGTCGGCGTACACGAGCGTGGCCAGCGCGGACACCAGCGACTCCAGCCCGGACTCCCCCATCGGGCACGCGCGCAGCACCTGATCGGCCCGCGCGACCGCCGCGGCCGAGTCGTGCCCGGCGAAGTAGGCCGCCAGCACGCTCAGCCCCTCCAGCCCGGTGCTGACCTCGAACGACGGAACCGCGGGCGGCGACGGCACGAGGCCGGACAGGCCCGGATACCAGCAGCGCACCCAGTCGGCCAGTTCCAGGAACGATCCGGCGTCGCGGGACTCCCGCAGATGGCGCGCGGCCTCGCGGGTGCGCCCGCGCAGCAGCATCAGCCGCACCGACGAGGGGGTGACGATTTCCGGACGCGACCGGCCGAGCCATTCGTCGACGATTGTCGCGACTTTCGCCGAGAACTGCTCGTCCGCGGACGCGTCCGCGAATAACTCGCGAATCAATTCGAGCGGTTCCGCCCGCCGATCTATTGCGAATCGATGGTCCACAAATTCCATTCAAGGCTCCGCTGGAAGATATAGCAGCGGTCAGCCGGCCACAAGGTCAACGCCCTTCTCCAGCCGCCGTCACCGTCGTCCGCGAGCCGAGATCGGCGCCGGCCGTCAACCCGCGCCAATAACCTATATTTCCTACTAAGTAACCATAAAATAAGCCCACCGTCAACCGCGTCTCGCCCGCCGAGGGCCGGTCCGCGCGTCGCCCGCTTGACCTTGACACTGTGACAAGGTCTTCACTGGTGTCAGGGAGGTGGTCCCGATGACCATGCCGAAAGAGGACACGAACACGGCGCGAGCCCTTCAAGGGCTGGAGGGCAGCTCGTCGGCGCGGCTGCGGGCGGCGCTGACGCTCGGCACGAGCCCGGACCCGCGGTTCGTCGACAAGCTCATCGAGCGATGCGCGATCGAGCCCGACTTCTACGTGCGCGACATGCTCACGTGGGCGCTCACCCGCCACCCGGCGTCGCTGACGGTCCCGAAGCTCGTCGACGAGCTCCGGTCGGAGCGCGCGCAGGCACGGAGCCAGGCGCTGCACACGCTGTCCAAGATCGGGGATCGGCGGGCGTGGCCGGCGATCACACATGCGCTTCTGACCGACGCCGACGACGAGGTGGCGCGGAGCGCCTGGCGGGCGGCGGTCGTCCTCGTGCCCGAGGGGGAAGAGTCCGAGCTGGCAGGAGTGCTGGCGACGCAGCTCGGGCGCGGCGGGCGTGAGACGCATCTGAGCCTCAGCCGGGCGCTGATCGCGCTCGGCGAGGTGATCACGCCGACACTGCGCGCCGCGACGGCGGATCCCGACCCTCGCGTGCGCCGGCACGCGATCGCCACGGAGCGGCTGTCGCGCGACCCGGACGCCGGATTCGAGTTCGCGGTCGAGGAGGCGAAGCGCGTCGTCGCCCTCGGCACGACCGGCCAGGAGGAGTGACAGGCGATGTTGATCGGTGACGTGGCACGACGGTCCGGGGTCAGCGCCCGCATGCTCAGGCACTACGACTCGCTCGGCCTGCTGCGGCCGACGGGCCGTACCGAGGCGGGCTACCGGGAGTACTCCGGCGAGGACATCCGGCGGATCTTCCACATCGAGAGCCTGCGGTCGCTGGGGCTGTCGCTGCGTGAGGTCGGGCGCGCGCTCGACGATCCCGGCTTCACGCCGTCGGAACTCGTCGACGACCTCGTCCGCCGGACGCGGGAACGCATCGCCGGCGAGACGGAGCTGCTCACCCGGCTGCTCCGGATCGGTGCCGCGGAACCCGCCGGCTGGGAGGACGTCCTCCAGATCGTCGCGCTCCTCCAGGGCCTGGGGTCGGAGAGCGCCGGGAAGCGCCAGCGCGCGGCCCTGTCCTCGGCCGAAGAGGTTCCGGTGCCGGTGGAGGCCCTGGTCGAGGCGGTGCTGAGCGAGACGGACCCGAACGTCGCCGGAGCCCTCCGCTGGGCTCTGGCGCGATCGGGCGAGGGCGGCCTGGCCCTGCTGGCGGAGGGCCTGGGCTCACCGGCGGCCGACGTGCGGCAACGTGCCGTCCAGTCCATCGCCGAGATCCCCGACGGCGAGGCGACCGCCCTTCTGCGAGGCGCCCTCACCAACCCCGACATCGTGGTCCGCAGAGGCGCGGCCCTGGCACTCGGCGCACGTGGAGTGCCCGACGCGATCCCGGCACTCATCGACATGATCGTCGAGGGTTCGAACGACGTCGACGCGGCCGACACCCTGAGCGCCCTGGCGAGCGATCCCGCACTGGAGGATCAGATCGCCACCGGCCTCGTCGACCGCCTCACCCACGGCCCCACCGAATCATCCACCCGCCGACGACTGGCACAGGCCCTAGCGGACATCCCAGGCTCCACGACATCACGCGCCCTCACGGCCCTGTCACACGACGAGGACCGCGCCGTCGCACTCACCGCGACATACGTCCTCGGACTGCGCGGCGAACACCCCTAGACCTGGTCGCTCCACGAGGACTCCCGGCCCTCCGGGTACCGGCGGCGGCGCCGGGTGACGGCCCGGTAGGAGAACAAGAAGTGATCAACCCCTTCCCGCACCGAGGCGATCACAGCGGAGCGCTATGAGCCCGGCAGGCCCGGGGGTGCGGGGGTGTCCCCCGCGCAGGAACAGCCCTTGCGGCCTCCGCGCGAAGCGCGCGCCCTCTGCAAGGACCATTTCCACCGGCGCCAACACACAAGTGAGCCGCCATACGACGAGCCGAATCCACCACCCGTCAGCGCCATCCATCCCGTTCGCCGGCCCTTGGACGGCGCCACCACGACGGATCACCGTACGGCGAGACCGGCGCCGCCGTGCGTCCGGCGTACGGCGAAGACGGCGAGTGCCGGGCGGGTAGGCGGCACCTCGCGTCCCGCCGGGCCGGTGTGAGTGGGGCGGCGGGACGGAGGTGGGAGGTTAGCCTTCGGTCCAGCCGTGGCTGTGGGCCAGGTCTGCCACTACCGTGCGGATGCGGAGGATCTGGTCGGCGGTGAGGGTGGGGACCGCGGTCAGGACGGCCTCGGTGACCTCCTGGGTGAGTTCCCTCACGGAGAGGACGTCGCAGAAGCCGGCGTCGCCGGCGGGGCGGTCCACGTCGCGCGGGACCATCGGGACGGACGGGACGCCCGAGACCGGCGGGACGTGCGGGAGAGGGGCGGGGCCGCCGGCGGGGCGGTCCAGGAGGCGGACTCTGGAGGCCTTGGGGCCCTTGCCGCCGTTCTCCAGCATGAATTCGACCCTCGAATCGACTGTGATGAGACGCTTGTCGCCGTTCAGATCATTGACGTGCATGAAGACGTCCTCGCCACCGGTATCGGGGGCGATGAAACCGTAACCGCGGAATTCGTCGAAGCTTATTACTCTACCAGTTACCATGACCACACCTAACGGAACCACGTTCCCTCTGTCGGGAACCCCAACCAGGAAGGACGCTCCGGCACCAGGCCGGTCGCGCCGCCTATTCCGGCGATTCTCTCGCCATTCGCACCACCGGGAACCACCACCGTCGGCAGCGCCTCCCTCGCCATCCGGCCATGACCGGCCGGAAACGATTTCACCCGGCTCATGGCGCGTTCTCACCGAATTTTTGAGATCAAATGTCCTACCGCGCTATTTCCGGCCTCCGTTCCCAGCACCTTGACTGCGGCGGCCCGCGACATCGCACCCCGCGGACCGCACGGGAGCGTGATCACGTGTCCCTCGACGCCGCCCCCTGCCCCGGCATCGCCCCGTCACACCCCCGGCACGAACACAAGGATACGCGCGTCGCCGCCGCGATGACCGCCCTCACCCCACATCGTCGCAGCCAGGCCGCCCGGGGTGGTGGACCGCCCGTGGCGGCGTGCCGGTGATCCTCAGGGCGTGTCGCGGAACAGGCGCAGGCGGGGCTCGCCGACGCGGTCGCGCATGGCCGGGTCGTCCACGCCGAGGCCCTCGCGGGGGGCCAGGCACAGGACGCCGACCTTGCCGACGTGTTCGTTGAGCTGGACGGCGCGGGCGGCCTTCGCGACGTCGGGGAGGGGGTGGACGGCGGAGAGCGTGGGGACGATCATGCCGAGGGAGAGCAGGCGGGTGGCCTCCCAGGTCTCCTGGTAGTTGGCGGCGTGGCTGCCGATGACCCGCTTCAGCGACATCCACAGGTAGCGGTTGTCGTACTCGTGCAGGTAGCCGCCGCTGGAGCCGCAGGTGACGACCACGCCGCCGCGGCGGGCCACGTAGACCGAGGCGGCGAAGGTGGGGCGGCCGATGTGCTCGAACACGATGTGCGGGTCCTCGCCGGCCAGGCGGCGGATCTCGCGGCCGAGGGCGCGCCAGCCCGCGACGGTGCCGGGGCCGTCGCCGTCCCCGAGGCCGAGCGCGGCCCGGTCGATCACGTGGTCGCAGCCCAGGCGGGAGACCAGCTCGGCCTTGCGCGCGGAGCCGACCACGGCGACGGGCACGCCGCCGCCGTTGCGCACCAGCTGCACTGCGTACCCGCCGAGGCCTCCGGCGGCACCCCAGATCAGGACCACGTCGCCCTGCTTCATGACGGCGCCGCGCGGGCCGGCCAGCATGCGGTACGCGGTGCCGAGGCACAGGGTGTTGCAGGCGGCCTCCTCCCAGGTCAGGTGGCGGGGCTTGGGCAGCAGCTGGGTGGCGCGGACGACCGCGAAGTGGGCCAGCCCGCCGAAGTTGGTCTCGAAGCCCCAGGCCCGCTGGTCGGCCGCCATCATGCCGTCGGCGTGCACGGCCGGGTCGTGCTCGTCGACGTGCACCGGGGAGACCACGACCCGGTCCCCCGGCGCCCAACGGCGCACCCCGGCGCCGGCGCGCACCACCACCCCGGAGGCGTCGGAGCCGATGACGTGGTACGGCAGGTCGTGCCGCGCCCCGGCGGGCCCGGTGCGGGCGAATGCCTCCAGGAAGCGGAACGTCGGCACCGGCTCGAACATGGCCGACCAGACGGTGTTGTAGTTGATCGCACCGGCCATGACCGCGATCAGCACCTCGCCGGGCAGCGGCTCGGGCAGCGCCACCTCGCCGACCCGGATGGAGCGGGTGACGTCCTTGTCGCGCGCGGCGGCGAACATCCCGGTGTCGGACCTGCGAAGGTACGCCGCGAGGGTGCGCTCCGGCGGCTCACACGCGAGCAGCTCCGCCCCGGACGCCCCGGCGAGCACTGCCTCCGCGAGCGCGCTCATCCGGCACGCCCCGTACCCGCGAACGCGCCGGTCCCCTGCGCCCCGTCCCTGGCGGGGCCGGTCACGCCGTGCCTCCCGCCGCCGCCTGCCCGGACGCGGCCGGTTCCGCCCAGTCGGCGCGGGTGACGGCGTACATGGCGAGGTCGCGGTACTCGCCGTCCCGGTACAGCGCGCCGCGCAGGATGCCCTCGTGGCGCATGCCGGCCTTCGCGACCGAGCGGCGGGAGGCCTCGTTGCCGCAGTCGGTGTAGCCGTCGACGCGGTTGGCGTCGGTGGTGGCGAACAGCCAGCCGATCAGCAGGCGCATCGCCTCGGTGCCGTAGCCCTGGCCGCGGGCGGCGGGCAGCAGTTCGCGGCCGACGCGCCAGGCCCGGGAGCGGGTGTCGTCCTTCTGGCCGTAGTAGACGGGTTTCCAGACGATGTCGCCGACGGGCCGCTCGTCGGCCAGCCGGACGATCAGCAGGATGCCGCCGTCGCCGGAGACCAGCGGGCCGCTCTCCAGCCGCTGGGCGACGGTGCGGGGCCGCCGCACGCCCGCGTTCCACCGGCTGCGCGCCTGCGGCATCGACCACTCGTCGATCACGGGCTGGTCGTCCACCCGGGGCAGCCGCAGCCGTACGAGATCACCGGCAGGCCAGTCCTCCATGCCTTGTCCTCCTCCTCAAGGGGTGTGCGTGTCAGCCGAGCGCCGCGAGGCTGCGCCAGGCCTCGTCCCACAGGGGGTCGCCGTGTTCGGCGCGCAGCCGGGCCGCCGCGGCGAGCCGGTCCAGCGCCGCCCCGGCGATCTCCAGGCGCAGCACGTCGTCGGCGCTGGACATCATCAGCGCCAGGTCCGACGACCGCACCGGGATGTCCAGGTGAGCGCGTTCCAGCACGGCCAGGCCGGGCGCGATCTTCTTGACGGAACCGGCGACCCGGCCGTACATGCTGAGCGTCGCGATGCCGACGCCCGAGGTCACGGCGTTCATCAGGGACAGGAACCCGAGGCGGTCCCCCGCCCCGGCCAGCATGCGGGCCCGCTTCAGGTGCCCGGCCGCCGAGATGTGGTAGAGCGCGAACACGGCGGTGGGCAGCCGGTCCAGCCGCAGCCCGGCGCGCAGCTCGGCGACGTAGTCGTGCCCGTCCACCGGGGTGCCGGTGTGGATGCGGTGCAGCAGGACGACCTCCAGGGGTTGCAGGGCGGGCGCTCGGGTGGCCGACAGCGGCGCCGCCAGCGGGGCGGCGGTGCGGCGCACGGCCTCGGCGGACACGGTGACGACGTTCACCTCCTCCTCGCCCGCCCAGCCGATCCAGCTCTCGCCGAAGGTGTTGGTCATGCTGACCGCGCCGGCGTGGCCGATGGCGCGCGGGACGTCGGCGTCGCGGTCGAACAGGCCGAGGAAGTCGGTGTCGGAGCCGGGGTAGTCGTCCTCGGTGCGCGAGCCGACGAGCAGCACGGCCCGCGCCCCGGCGAGCCCGAACTGCGCCCTCAGCTCGGCCAGCGGGATCACGTCGAAGTGCGTGGGGGACGCCACGGCGATCACGCGGCCTTCGGGGGGAAGTAGGCGGAGGTCAGCAGGACCAGCTCCTCCCAGTGGTCGCGGGGCAGGCCGAGCCCGGCGAGGGCGGTGAGGTAGCGCCGTTCCGGCAGGGTCGGCAGCCCCGGCCGCCAGTCGGCGTGCAGCAGGCCGTGCGCGGGGTGCGCCTCGCCGCCGCGGAGGCCGTCCGCGATCAGGGCGCCGAGGCCGGGCTCGGCCAGGGTGCCCCGGGCGGTCGCCTCGCGGGCGGTGGCGCGGCCCCGCTCGGACAGGTCGTGCCAGGCGGCGCCCGCCACCCGGGAGCGGTGGCCGGCGAGCACCTCGGGGAAGCCGCGGGTCTCGGCGGGGCCGGACGCCAGCAGGTCGCACACGGCGTGCGCGGCGGTCTCGTCGGTGCCGGCGGCGGCGTCGCCGCGCGGCGGGGCGTCCGCCGAGACGGGGGCGGTGAACAGCAGGCCGGCCTCCCGCACGGAGACCTCGGGCTGGTCGGCGGCGTGCATGAAAGCCAGCATCGAGTTGATGCCGCCGAGGTCGCGGCGGATGGTGCCGGGCGCCGCCTTGTTGGGGTCGGTGGCGCCCTTGAGGAGCTTGAGCCGCCGGTGGGCGTCCTCCTCGCCGCCGGTCACGTCCTCCATGACGAGGCCGATGACGGGGCCGGACAGGAACAGCTTGTCCAGCAGCCGGTAGAAGTAGGCGTCCCACACCGACTTGATCTGCTCGGCGTACACCTCGTCGAGCTGCTCGGGGGCCACGGTGAGCAGCTCGAAGTACGCGATCCGGTAGCCGGCGCCCTCGATGCGGCGCAGCACCTCGGTGTGCCGGTGGGTGGCGATCGCGTCCGGCATGACGAGCGTGAAGACGGACCTGTCCCAGGGGTGTGCCATCGTTGTTCCCTTCACGCCTGGTCCCGGCCGGGGGCAGGCTCCGGATCGCGGCGCCGGTCCGCCTCGGGGGCGGGTTCCGGTTCGTGCTGGAGGACGAGGGTGCGCACGCTGCGGGCCCGCATGACGACCAGGCAGAGCACGGCGACGGCGGCGCCGGTCCACAGCGCGGCGCCGCGCGGCCCGAGGGCGGCGGCCAGCGGGCCGAACACCAGCGTGCCGAGCGGCATCAGGCCGTGGAACGACAGGAAGACGACGCTGCCGACCCGGCCGAGCAGGTTGCCCGGCACCTGCTGCTGGAGCAGGCTCGGGTAGGTCGAGTTGAAGAAGTGCAGGCCGAGGCCGTACGCGACGGCCATGAGGTACGCCGCCGGGCTCTGGCCGATCACGCCGACCAGCGCCAGCGCCAGGGCCATCAGCACGAGCATGCTCATCATCGTCGGGCCCGCCCGGGTGATGGTGAGCCGGGTGAGGATCACCGCGCCGATCAGCGCGCCGGCGCCCTGGAGGCTGTAGTACAGGCCGAGGTACTGCGCCTGGCCGGTGCCCTCCGGCGCGAGGATCAGCGGCACGGCGACGTCCAGGTTGCCGGTGAACACCGCGTTGGCGACCGCGCCGGTCAGGCTGACGACCAGCAGCCAGCGCAGGCCGCTGACGTACTTGAACCCCTCGGCGGCTTCGGCGAGGACGTTCTTGCGGGGGGCGCCCTCGGTGTCCCGGGCGGGGCGGGCGTGCCTGATCATGGCGATGAGCACGGCGGACAGCAGGAACGTGGCGGCGTCGAACGCGAACGTGGGCTCGGGGCCGTACCAGCCGAGCAGGAAGCCGCCGAGGGTGGGGCCGAGGATGACGCCGACCTGGCGGCTGATCGAGGTGGCCGAGTTGGCCTGGACCAGCTTCTCCTTCTTCACGATCTCGGTGAGGAAGGCGAACGAGGTGGGGTTGAAGAAGCCGTCGCCGATGCCGATGAGCAGCGCCAGCAGGATGATCACTGTCACGCTCTGGGAGGTGGCGACGGCCACGGTGATGGTGGCCAGCGCGGCGAATCTGAACAGGTCGGCGGCGATGAGGACGTGCTTGCGTGAGCGCACCCGGTCGCCGGTGACCCCGCCGACCAGGTAGAAGACCAGAGGCGGCACCAGCAGCGCGGTGGTGGCGAGGGCCAGCGTGGCGGCCGAGCGGCTGACCGTGATGATGTAGGTGACGAACGCCACGCGGAAGGTGTAGTCGCCGACCAGCGACAGGGTGGTGGCGAACCAGTACAGCCGGAACTCCCGCTCGGCCAGCGGCCCGAACCGCGCGGCGAGCCCGGGGCCGCGGCGCGGCGGGGGCGCCTCGGCGGCGCTCACGCGGCCCCCCGTCCGGGCGCCTCGGCCAGGCGGGGTACGAACCTGCGGGTGTTGTCCCGCAGCGCGTCGCGCGGGCACAGCTCGCCGAACGCCTCCAGCCACTCGCCGGCGCGCACGGTGTCCCAGTGCGGGTAGTCCGAGCCGAACACCACGTTGCCGGTGCCGAGTTCCCGCACCGCCCAGGCCGCGTACCGCTCCCCCGGGTCCGGCGCCACCGCGACGTGCCCGGCGAACACGGCGCTCGGCACGGCGCGGCCGTGGTCGAGGCGGCGGACGTGGCCGTCCAGGCGCTCCAGGAACGGCGGGATCCAGCCGACGCCGGACTCCAGCATGACCACGCGCAGCCCCTCCGGCAGGCCGTCGGGGCGGGTCAGCAGGTCGGCGAGCGCGATCATCTGCTCGCCCATGTGGCCGAGGGCGTGGGTGAGGGTGTAGTCGGCGTAGGCGTCGGCGAGGGGGGACCACTGGTGGCAGCCGGTGCCGCCGTGCACGAACAGCGCGAGGCCGTGCGCGGCGAGGGCTTCGAGGACGGGGGTGAAGGCGGGGTCGCCGAGGCGGGCCTCGCGGGTGCGGGCGGTGGGGCGGATCGTCGCGCCGACCAGGTAGGGGTCGTCGCGGTGGCGGTGCACCTCGGCCAGGCTCCACGCCGGGTCCTCGGCGGACAGCAGGATCGTCCAGCGCAGGTCGAGCTCGGACTTGGCGCAGGCCTGGGCGGCGAGCTCGTCGTAGCGGGCGGCGAGGCCCACCCTGTCGTCCGGGCCGGGAACGGCCTGGAAGGACAGGCCGACGAAGCCGGGCTGGAGCACGGCGGTGGCGATGCCGTTGGCGGCCATGAACGGCGCCCGGTCGGCGTCGTGTCCCGGCCCGATGAGGTGGCCGAGGCCGCTGGGGTTGCCCTGGCCGGTGCCGGTGGGCTTGGGGAACAGCAGGTCGCCGATGCGCAGCAGCCGCCGGTCCTCGTGGGTGACGACCCGGGGGGCGCCGGGGGCGTCCCCGGCCCACAGGCCGGGCTCGTGGTCGCTGAAGTGCGTGTCGCAGTCGAGCAGATCCGGCGTCGTCATGGCGTGTCTCCCGTGGTGTCGGCGAGATGACCCGGGAACGGGCACCCGTCCTCGGGCAGGATCGTCTGGTCGTCGGGCAGGACGTACTGGCGCCACTTGTGGGTGGAGGAGCCGCCCGCGTCCCCGAGGTGCGGATGCGGCGGCACCGGGTCGTAGCCGCTAAGCCGGGCCCGGATGCGCCGCTTGGCGGCCCGGCCCGCCGGGGTGGCGCCGCTCAGGCCGGTGAACACGCGGCGGGTCTGGAACACCAGCGTCAGGCACGGGGCCCGGCGGCTGCCGCGGCGGGCGTAACCGGGGCTCAGCGCGAACACGAACCACGGCTCGCCGCCGTAGCACCACTGCCAGCGGGGGTCCGCCGGGTCGTCCGGGACCTCCTCCGGCCATTCGCGGTCGTCCAGCCGGGACAGGTCTCCCAGCAGGTGCCAGAAGCGGCGGCGGTCCTCGGCCAGGCGACGGTCGGGGGCGGCCAGGTGGGCCGGGGCGGGCGGGCCGTCGAAGACGATCAGGGACTGGCGGGGCGGGCCGGTGCGGGCGCGGACCTTGAAGTCGTCCAGGGCGGCGGCGAGGGCCCGCACGCCGTGCCGGGCGGGGTCGCGGCGGTCCAGGGCCGCGTAGGTGTTGTCGCCGGCCCGGTGGGCGCGCACGCCGAAGTCGCACGGGTAGGCGTCGTCGCCGAGCGTGCGCTCGAACGCCGCCCGCACCGCCGGGAGCCAGTCCGTCGCGGGTGTGTCACGTGTCATCGGCGCTCGCCTCGAACAGCAGGTGCCAGTGGTAGGAGCCGGGGGCGGCGTGTTCGCGGTCGGCCAGTTCGAGCAGGCGCATTCCGCGGTGGGTGCGCAGGATGTCGTGCTCGTCGCTGAACAGGTGGGGGTGGCGCTTGTCCTCGGGGCCGTCCTCCTGGACGTAGGTGTTGGGGCTGATCTCCACGCCCCTGCCGTACTGCGCGTTGCGCTTGGAGATCATGGTGGCCTGGTAGAGGCCCCCGGGGCGCAGCACGCGCCTGACCTCGGCCAGCACGCGGGCCAGTACGTCCTCGTCGCCGTGGTAGACGACGTTCCAGGCCAGGACGTGGTCGAACGACGCGGCGGCGAACGGCAGCCGGGTGAAGTCGCCGGTGTGGTAGGTGATCGGGAGTCCCTCGGCGGCGGCGCGGCGGCGCGCCTCGGCGACGGCGTGCTCGCTGCGGTCCAGCCCGGCGGTGGTCAGGCCCGCGCGGGCGAACGCCTCGGCGTGCCGTCCGGGGCCGCAGCCGAGGTCCAGCGCGGTGCGCGCGCCGCGCGTCCGCAGCCTTTCCGCCGTCTCGACCACCCAGGGTTCGGGCACCAGCCAGCCGGCCCGGCCCTGTTCGGTCCGCCACTGGGCGTCCCAGTGCCGGTACGCGGTCGCGGTCCCGTCCGCGTCGCCGTCCCGTGTCACGTCCCACCTCCTCGTCGATGCCGTCCGTTCGTGTGCGCCGTCAGGCTCATGGGCCACCGCCGGGGGCGGTGACCGGGATGCCGCGCAGCGCGGCCACCGAGGGGACGCCGAGGATGGCGAGCAGGTGGGCGAGGTCGGCGGTGAGCCCGGCGAGTACGCGCCGGACCTCCTCCTGGCCGCCGGTGGCCAGCGCCCACAGCACCGGGCGGCCGACCAGGACGGCGCGGGCGCCGAGTGCCAGGGCGGTGGCGATGTGCGAGGCCCGCCGGACGCCGGAGTCGAAGAACACCGGCGCCCCGGCCCGGTCGCACACGTCCACGACCGGGCCGAGCGCCTCGATCGCCGCCACCGACCGGTCGAACTGCCGTCCGCCGTGGTTGGACACCACCACCCCGGCCGCCCCGGCGTCCAGCGCCAGCTTCGCGTCCCCGGCGCACAGCACTCCCTTGACCAGCACCGGCAGCGAACTCCCCGCGACGAGCCGTGCGACGTCGTCCCAGGTGCTGCCGGGGTCGGGGAACAGCTCGTCGATGAGCCTCTCCGCCGACGCCCCCTCGCCTCGCGCGCCCAGCAGCTCCACGAACCGCGGGTCCTCGCACAGCGCCGGCGGCGCCACCCGGAACCGGTCGAACCGGTTGCCCATGTCCCGCGTCCGCCGCCCCACCACCGGCACGTCCACCGTCACCACGAGCGCCCGGTACCCCGCCTCGGTGGCACGCCGGACAACGCTCTCGGTGACCTCCCGGTCCCGCAGCAGATAGATCTGCTGCCACCGCACCCCCGTCCCCGCCCCCGCCGCCACCCGCTCCGGCGTCTCCGACGAGAACATCGACAGGCAGTGCCCCAGCCCCACCTCCGCCGCCGCGGCGGCCGTGGCCCGCTCGGCCTCCGGGTGACACAACCGCTGCAACCCCATGGGCGCCACCAGGATCGGCGCCACAAGCCTCCCCCCAGGCACCTCCACCCCGAGCGCGCCCTCCCCCGGCGTCCCCCCGAGCATCCGCGGCGTCAGCACCCGGGCATCCAACGCCGCCACGTTCCGCACCATGGCCGCCTCGTCCCCCGCCCCGCCCGCACAGTAGTCATACGCCCCGGGCCCCATCACCTCCCGCGCCTCCGCCGTCACAACCCCTCCCTCCCACCGACCCCGCCCGCAATCCCCACGGACCCGCCCGCTCTCCCCCCGGTCCCGCTCGCGCTCCCCACCGTCTCGCCCGCGCTCACGACCTCGCCCGCGCTCACCGTGGCCTCTCCACGGGCGGGTAAGTCAGGGCCGTTGAGTCCTTCGGAGGTCGTGGTGCGCCAGGCCGCCGCTATGGCGGAGGTCGCGTGGGTGGCGGCGGGGGTCAGGCCGAGCAGGAGGCATTCGAGAGGGATGAGGTGGCAGCCGCGGAGGAGTTTGCCCTCCTCGGCGCCGATGCCGTAGGAGACGCGGCGGACGCCCCGGGTGGGGGCGGTCTCGATGGGGGTGTAGAAGACGGACTCGAAGTACGCGGTGGAGCTGCGGGGGTCGTCGTAGTCGGTGCCGCTGCACACCTCGTGCCAGGTGTCGCCGTCCTGGACCTGGAGGGTGAAGGAGAGCGGGGGGTCGCCCACGGTGACGACGCTCACGCGGTCGCCCAGCGCGGTGAGGAGGAGGGAGAGACGGGCGTGCTCGGCGGCGAGGTCGGCGGGGAGGCCGTAGCGGGCGCGCTGGCGGACGCGCAACTCGACTATGCGGTCCAGGAGCGCGGCGTCGACGTGCTCCACCAGGCGGCCGTGGAGGCCCAAGGCGTGCAGGCGGCGCCGTTCGGCGGCCACGCGCCGGCGGCGGTGAGCGGGCAGGGCGGCCAGGTAGGCGGGGTAGCCGCCGGAGGGGACGTCCACGTAGGAGTCGCTGGTGAGGGGGACCGGCTCGAAACCGGCCACCGAGGCGCAGGTCGCGAGCACGCCGCCCGTCTCGGTGTACGGGAGCGCGACGGCCCGCATACCGGCGTCCGACGCCCACGCCACGATCGCGCCGAGCAGCTCGCCGACCGCGGCGGGGTCGTCACGGCGCGAGCCGACGGGGAACGTCGCGTACCCGGGACAGCTCAGGAACAGGTTGGGGAACAGCTCCCCCGCCACCGGTGCCAGGCCGCCGAGGTCGGCCCCCGAGGGGGCGAACGGCGCCGAGGTGTCGGCCAGCAGCAGGCGCAGGTTCCCGAACGTGTAGGCGTCCGGGTCGGCGGCCACGATGCCCGCCAGCCCGGCCGTCACCTCGTCGCCGCCGAGCCACAACCACACCGGCCGCCCCTCCAGGCGCCCCGCCATGGCCCGGTGCCAGGACTCCTCCGCGAGCAGCGACATCCCGGCCGCGGCCCGCCAGGCGTCGGGGTACTCCCACCCGGCCCGCAGCCCGGACGACGTCACGAGGACTCCTCGGGGTCGGGCGACCGCTGCAACGCGAAGATCTCCGACACCGGGACGATCTCGCCGTCGACGGCGTCGGCGCGGCCGTGCCGCCGCAGGTCGCGCAGGGTGCGGGACACCCCGCCGACCAGTGCCCGCAGGCCCTGGTTGGCGTAGATCACCATCCGGACCCCGGCTTCCTGCAGGGTGTCCTCCGACACGTGCCCGTAGGTGGTGGGCACCACGACCAGCGGAACGGGCTCGTCCCACATGGCCGCGACCTTCAGGACACGCTCGGGCCCGGCGTCCTTGCTGTGCACGAGGACGGCGTCGGCGCCCGCGCGGGCGTAGGCGCGGCCCCGGTGCAGGGCCTCGTCGATGTCGAAACCGGCGATGAGGGCCTCGGTGCGGGCGATGAGCACCAGGTCGCCGTCCTCCCTGGCCCGCACGGCGGCGCGGATCTTCTCGACGAAGCGCTCCACCGAGATCAGCTCGTGCTCGGCGTCGGACAGGCTGTTGGCCTTGGGAAAGGTCTTGTCCTCGAAACAGACGGCGGCGATGCCGCGCCGCCGGTAGCTGCGCACCATGTGGGCCACGTTGAGCGGCCCGCCGAACCCGGTGTCGCAGTCGGCGACGACCGGGAGGTCCACCACCGCCTCCATCGACTCCGCCGCGGCCAGGTACTGCGTCATCGTGACCAGGCTGGCGTCCGGCAGCCCGTAGCTGGCGGACACCTCGAAGCTGGACGCCCACACCGCGTCGAAACCGGCCGTCTCGACCAGTCTCGCGGTCAGGCCGTTGTGCGCCCCCGCGGCGCGTACCAGCCCGGGGCCCTCCAGCATTCGGCGTAACTCGGCGGCCTTCGATCCCCGCATGATCCTCCGCTCATCGTGTACTCGTGGACTCGTCGGTGCCCGCCGCCGCCATGAAGCGGCGGGCGATGTCCCTCGGATGGCCGGGCACGCGCGGATACCGCGCCCCGCCGGCCCGCAGCGTGCGCACCAGCACGAACGCCGGCCCGGGTACGCGCAGCCCCTCGGCCACGGCGTCCCGTAGTTCGTCAACGGTGTGCGGGCGGGCCGCGGCGGCGTACCCCGCGGCGAGCGCCGCCGCGGGAAGGTCCACCCCGCCCGCGAGGCTCGGCTGCCCGCCGGTGGTCTCGTACACCCCGTTGTCCAGCACCACGTGCGCGAACGGCGTGCGCACCGCGGCCGCCGTCACGGGCAGGCCGCTGAGGCCCATCAGCAGGTTGCCGTCCCCCTCGACGGCGACGGCCGGGCGTCCGGTGGCGGCGGCGAAACCGGCGGCCAGCGGGGGCGCGAGGCCCATGCTGCCGAACATGGAGAAGTTCAGGGGGTGGCCGCCCACGGCCGCCGCGGCCCGCGCCACGTCCCCGTTGCCGACGAACACCGCCGCCCCGGCCGCGCGGGCGGCCGAGAGGATCGCGGCCAGCGCCTCGTCACGCCGCATCGTGCGCCTCCCCGGCGAGATGCGCGGGCACCCCCAGCAGGGCGGCGGGCGCGCCGCGGTCCCGGGCCAGGGCCACCGTCTCGGCCAGCGCGGTCTTGAAGGTCCCCTCGCCCATGACGTGCCGCACCACCGGGATCCGCAGGGCGGCCAGCACGTCGGCCAGCACCTCGCCGAGGACGTTGTGGTGCGGGACGTCCCGGCCGAGGTAGCCGTGCCAGGAGACGTACAGCGGCAGGGGGACCCCGTACACCTGGGCGAGGCTGGTGAGGGCGTCGGTGGCGTTGCCGAGCCCCATGCTCTTCATGAAGACCAGCGGCGACGCGCCCCCGAGCCACGCCCCGACGGCCAGCGCGACCGCGTTGTCCTCCCGCGTGGCGGGCAGGTACGCGATGCCCTGGTGTCCCTCGGCGAGCTCGCCCGTGAGCGGCGCGAGCGCGGAGTCCGGCACGCCGCTGACGAAGGTGACACCACACGCCAGCATGGCGCGCACGTGCTCGCCGCTCATCGGCCCACCTCCCGGCCGCCGGTGGCCTCACCCGCGGGACGGCCCGGGGCTCCGCTCGTGGAATGACCCGGCGCCTCGCCCGGGGGACGGCCCGGGGCCTCCTCGCTGTACCGGAAGGACAGCCCGGACACCGTGCGCAGCACCGCGTGGACGTCGTCGTCGAAGGCCAGCACCCAGGCGTCCAGGGGGCACGGGTCGCAGCCGCGCCACGCCTTGGCGTCCAGGTGGCTGATGCCGTAGTCCACCACGTCGCCGGGCCGGTACAGGCCGAGGCGGATCGGGGCGTAGTAGGCGTTCTCGAAGTGCGCCAGCCCGAGCCCGGGGCCGGGGTCGGTGGCGGAGAGGGCCGCGTACACGGTGTCCCGGTGCCGGACGAGCAGCAGGCAGGCCACGTCCCGTCCCTCGTGGGCGGTCAGCACCAGGCGCAGCGACTCGGGCGGGAACCCCGCCAGCACGCCCGCCATCCGCGCCCGCTCGGCCGCCTCGTCCGGTACCCGGCCGAACTTGGTCAGGTGCGCGCAGCGCAGCCGGGTGATCGCCTCCAGGCCCTCCAGGGGATCGGCCCGCCGGGACGTGAGCCCCATGGCGTCCACCTTGCGCAGTTCGACGCGCACCTTGCGCCCGCGCCCGGGGCGCAGCGCGGCGGCGTACCCGGCGAGGTCCGTCCAGCGCACCCGCAGCAGGCCGCGCGAGGTCAGCGCGACCGGCGTGAACCCGTGCCCGGCGAGCACGCGCCGCACCGCCGCCGCGTCCCGCGGCACGTACAGGAACGCGCAGGTGGCCGCGCCCTGGTCCCGCGCCAGCCCGATCAGGCGGGACACGGCCGCGTCCAGGAGCCCGGGGTCGTGCGGGCCCGCCACGGCGAGCTCGTAGCCGGGAAGCACGGCCCGCAGGCTGGGCAGCAGCGCGGCCTCCGTCCCCGGCCGCCGGTCCAGGGCGGCCCGCAGCGGCCCCTCACCCTCCGGCGTCCACGGGAAGACGAGCGGCCAGCGGACCGTCGTGCGGACCAGGTCGTACGCCTCGGACGACTCGTCGCCCTTGTCCAGGAACGCCAGCACGGAGACCCCGTCCCCGCCGCCCGCCCGGACGGTGAACGGCCGGCCGCCGGGACGGGTGACGTTGGCGCGCAGCCACCCCGGCGTCGCGTACAGCCGGTCGGCGTCGCCCGGCCACAGGTGCTCGGCGAATCCGCCCTCCACGACGGCGCGCACGCTCACACCTCCCACACGAAGGCCAGCAGTTCCCGCCGGGACAGCCGGTGCCGGGCCTTGAACTCGTCGTTGCGCCGCCCGCACTCCAGCCGCCGCACCCCGAGGTCGAACGCCAGCCGCAGCTCGTGGTGGAACAGCACGTGGTTGGGGCTCCAGTTGAGCTCCGGCGGGTACACCGCTCCCCCGGCCCAGGTGTGCAGGACGCCGCCGTCCCGGAAGCACACCGACGCCGCGAGGGTTCGGCCGCCGAGGCGCACCCGCAGCACGGTGAGGTGCCCGCCGAGCGCGGCGAGGAACCCCCGGACCGCCGCCTCGGGGTAGTAGTTGTTGCCGTGCTTGGCGGCGCTGGCGGCGCACAGCGCGGCGACGTCGGCGGCGTCCTCGCCGGAGCCGTCGCTCAGCTCGATCCGCGCCCCGGCGGCCTCGGCCCGGCGGGCCGCGGCGCGCAGGGTGCGGCGGGTGGCGCGGGCCATGGTGGCGAGCAGGCCGTCCAGCCCGCCGTACGACGGCACGTCCAGGTACCAGCGGGCCGCCGACGGCACCGGCCGCGCCCCCGGCAGCTCGGCGAGCAACGCGGCCAGCGGCCCGTCGGCGGGCACGTTGAGCAGGCAGCACACCCGCGCCCCGAGCCGCGACGCCTCGGCCAGCGCCGCGTCCCGCAGCCCGCGCAGCACCTCGGGGGACGGCGCGGCCAGCATCGCCGTGGTGTCGTAGCAGTGCGGGAAGTGGCTGATCAGCGCGTCGGTGGCCGCGCCGCCCGCCGGGGGCCGCACGCCGAGGATGGCGAAGATCTCCCGGCCGTCCAGCAGGTACAGCGGCAGCGCCCCCACCGGCGTCCCGCCCGGGTCCCGGGCCAGCAGGTACGCGGTGGCGCGCTGGCCGCCCAGCCCGGACCGCTCGTACGCGCTCAGCACGCGGTGCCGGTAGAAGACCGGCGAACCCGACCGGTCCACCAGCGCGTCCCATTCGACGGCGTTCATCTCGCGCGCCGCGCGCAGCACGTCCAGGGTTCCCGTGGACAAAGACGGCTCCTTTCCGCGTGCGACGTCGCCATTCGCATCGCCATTCGCATCGCCATTACGGGAGCTAGTGACTCCAACAAGATCCAGCAGCCATCATCTGTTTACAAGGGATGGCGGCCGCGCAGAAAAAAGTGTGGTGATCAGGACATATGGCCGACTCGACCGGCGGCATCGAGGAAATCCTGACGAAAAAGCTGGGCGAGCTGAGACCACATTTGAACGAACGGCAGTGGCGGCTGCTGCTGGCCGCCGAGGCGCGTGCCCTCGGCCACGGCGGGATCGCGCTGATCGCGCGGGTGACGGGGGCGTCGCCGGACATGGTGCGGCGCGGCATCCGCCAGCTCGCCGGCCGCGCGGTGGCCGTGCCGGCCGAGCGGGTGCGCCGCCGCGGCGGGGGCCGCAAGCGGGCCGAGGAGGTGGACCCGGCCGTCGCCGCGGCGCTGGACGCGCTGGTCGACCCGCCGCGCGCGGAGATTTCTGCGCGGCGCCCGCTGCGCTGGACCACCCAGTCGACGGCGAGGCTCGCCGTGGCGCTCGGCGCCCGGGGTCACGTGGTGAGCCCGCGCACCGTCGCGCGGATGCTGAAGGACACCGGGTACCGCCTGCAGTACGACGCCAGCGCGGGTCTGCGGGCCAAGGACAGGGACGCGCAGTTCGGGTACGTCGCGGAGGAGGCCGGACAGTGGACCGCCGGGCAGCCGGTGGTGGGCCTGGACATCGAGCGCAGGCAGCTGCGCCCGCCCGCCACCGGGACGGACGCCCCCGCGGCGGACTGGAGCAGGACCGAGTGGGACGACGACACCGCGGTGTTCGCGGTGGCCACGCTGCGCCTGTGGTGGGAACGGGCCGGGCGGCACGCCAACCCCGCGGCCAGCCGCATGCTGCTCGGCATCGGCGCGACCGCCTCGGCCGGGGCGGAGGGCAGGCTGCGCGTGTGGGAACGTCAGCTCGCCGCGTTCGCCGCGCAGGCGTCCCTGACGGTCACCGTGTGCCATCTGCCGGACGGCACCCGCAAGTGGACCGGGGTGCGGCAGCGGACCATCGCCACGCTCCACGTGAACTGGCACGGCGGGCCGCTGATCGCGCACCACGTCACCGTGGTCCCCGTCGCGGGCACCGCCGTGGAATTCGACCCACGGGCCATCTCCGACCCGCCGGATGACGCCGATTCCCTCCCGCTCGCCCGCCATGTGTTTCACGGGGACTGGAACTACACGATTGACCACCGACATTACTGGCGGTCATAGATAAACGCGCATCCCATATTCATCGCTCCCCGGAACTGCATTGTCTCGATGCGTCACAGTGCGCCGTTCAGTTGTGTTCACGGCGCGCCATCGGGAATTCACGCCCGGTCAGACGGGAAGCCCCGCCTCCAGCAGGGAGAGCGCCCGGTCCACGAGGTCCGCCACCGGGGTCTCGCCGCCGGACTCGACCCAGGCGAGCAGCACGGGGAGCAGGGCGCCGATCACGGCGCCCGCGAAGACCCGCACCGCCGGGCCGGACGGGTCGGCGCCGGTGCGCTCGGCCACCGCGTCCGCCAGAAGGTCCATCATCGACAGCATGTTCTCCAGCGACCGGGCGCGGGCCGCGGGGACGGTCATGGCGAGCCGGGTGCGGAACAGCGCCGACTCCAGGTCACGGTCGCCGGCCTCGGTGGCGACGGCGCGGAACGCGGCCCGCAGCGCGGGGAGCGGCGCGAGGCCCGACGGCTGGCGGCGGAACGCCTCGGCCAGCATGGGGTCGTACTCGTCCCGCAGGAGCAGGTCCTCCTTGGTGGGGAAGTACCGGAAGAACGTGCTCGGCGAGATCTCGGCGGCCTCGGCGATGCTCTCTACGGTGGTGGCGTCGTAGCCGCGCTCGGCGAACAGGCGCAGCGCGTGGTCCTGGATCGCCCGGCGGGTCTTGGCCTTCTTTCGCTCGCGCAGGCTCATGGCGGCCTGGCCGGCGCCGCCGGCGGGCGAGGGTGAGCTCATCACGTCTGACTATAGTTGGCACGGTGATCGCCTTGGACCCCTCGATCAAGCGGCATCGCACCACCGACGTCACCCTCACCGTCACCTCTCCCGACGGAACGCCCCTCGCCGGCCAGGAGGTTGTCGTCGCGCAGCGGAACCACAGGTTCCTGTTCGGCTGCATCGGGTTCGACCTGGTCCCGTACATCAACGGCGAGCTGACCGGCGAGGCCGAGGCCGCCGAGGCCGAGCGCATGGCCGGCCTGTGGCTGGATCTGTTCAACTTCTCCACGCTGCCGTTCTACTGGGGCCGCTTCGAGCCCGAGCGCGGCCGTCCCGACACGCGGCGGGTGCTCGCCGCGGCGCGCTGGTTCGCCGACCGGGGCCTCGCCGTCAAGGGCCACCCCCTGGCGTGGCACACCTCGACGGCGGACTGGCTGATGGAGCTGTCCAACGCCGACGTCGCCGCCGCGCAGGTGGCGCGCATCCAGCGGGAGCTGAAGGACTTCGCCGGTGTCATCGGCATGTGGGACGTCATCAACGAGGTCGTGATCATGCCGGTCTTCGACAAGTACGACAACGGCATCACCCGCCTCTGCCGGGAGATCGGCCGCATCCCGATGATCCGCATGGTCTTCGACGCCGCCCGCGACGCCGACCACCGGGCCACGCTGCTGCTCAACGACTTCGACATGTCCTCGGCCTACGAGTGCCTCATCGAGGGCGTCCTGGAGGCCGGGATCCAGATCGACGCCCTGGGCCTGCAGAGCCACATGCACCAGGGGTACTGGGGTGAGGAGAAGACCCTCGCGACCATCGACCGCTTCGCCCGCTACGGCCTGCCCATCCACTTCACCGAGAGCACCCTGCTCTCCGGCCACCTCATGCCCCCCGAGATCGTCGACCTGAACGACTACAAGATCGACGAATGGCCCTCCACCCCCGAGGGCGAGGCCCGCCAGGCCGACGAGATGACCCGCCACTACACCACCCTCCTCTCCCACCCCGCCGTGGAGGCCATCACCTACTGGGGCTTCACCGACAAACGCAGCTGGCTGGGCGCCCCCGCGGGCTTCTTCCGCGCCGACGCCACCCCCAAGCCGTCCTACGAGGCCCTCCACTCCCTGATCAAGGGCTCCTGGTGGCTCCCCCCCACCCCCCTGACCACCGACGAGAACGGCCGCACGACCTTCACCGGCTTCCTCGGCGACTACGACCTCACCACCGCCGCCACCACGACCGCCTTCCAGGTCGACATCCCCGGCGAGACGGCGCTCCGCCTCACCTGCTGACCCCGGCGGTGCCGCTACTCGAGGAGGCCCGCGCGGAAGGCCGCGATGGCCAGCTGGACGCGGTTGGTCGCCGAGAGCTTGTCGAACAGGCGGGTGATGTGGCTCTTCACGGTGGCCTCGCTCATGTGGAGATGCGTGGCGATGTCGGCGTTGGCGTGGCCCAGGCCGATCTCGATCAGTACCTCCCGCTCCCGTCCGGTAAGGGGGCGCAGGCGGTCCAGGGCGGCGCGGCGGTGGCGGGTGCGGTCCTCGGTGGTGACGCGGGTGATGAGCCGGCGGGTCACCGCCGGGGAGAGCATCGCGTCGCCCGCCGCCGCCAGGCGCACGGCGCGCAGGAGGTCCAGTGGCGGGGTGTCCTTGAGCAGGAAGCCCGTGGCGCCCGCTTCCAGAGCGCGGAAGACGGCGTCGTCGGCGTCGAAGGTGGTGAGGACGACCACCGCCGGTGGGTGCGGGCGGGCGCGGATCGCGGCGGTCGCGGCGAGGCCGTCCAGGCCGGGCATCCGGACGTCCATCAGGACGACGTCCGGCCGGTCGCGGCCGACGGCCTCGATGGCGGCGCGGCCGTCCGTGGCGTCGCCGACCACGGCCATGTCCTCCGCCGTTTCGAGGATCATGCGCAGGCCGGCGCGGACGAGCGCCTCGTCGTCGACGAGCAGCACCGAGATCACGACCGCGACCCACCGTCCCCGTCCTGTACCCCAGCCTCCCCGGCCTCCCCGGCATTTTCTCCGGCCCGCTCGCCCGGCGCGTGGACCAGCCAGGGCAGGTCGGCGCGCAGGCGCCAGCCGCCGTCCTCGTCGCCGAGTGGGCCGCTGCTCAGGGTGCCGCCGACCAGGCGGAGCCGCTCCGCCAGGCCCACCAGGCCGGAGCCCGAGCCCGGCAGGTCGGCGGGCGCGGCGGTCGCGAGCGTGTTGTGCACGGTGACGCGCACCGTGCGGTCGCCGCGGTCCGTCGTGCGGTCGCCGTGGTTCATCGTGCCGTCGCCGTGGTCCGTCGTGCCGTCGGCGTGGTCGACCGTGACGGTGACCGGGGCGCCGGGGGCGTGTTTGCGGGCGTTGGTCAGGCCTTCCTGGACCACGCGGTGGACGACTCTGGCCATGGCGGGGGGTAGGGGGCCGGCGTGGTCGTGGAGTTCGACGTGCTGGCCGGCGTCGGTGGACGCGCGTACCAGGGAGGTCAGGTCGGTGAACGGCTCGCCCTGGCCGGGGGGCGCGTCGCGCGTGGGGGGCAGGTCGGCCCGTAGCACGCCGAGGACGTCGCGCAGCTCGTGCAGGGCCTCCCGGGCGGTGACCCTGATCAGGGCCGCGCCCTGCCGGACGCGGTCGGAGCTGCCGCTCGCGGTGAGCTCAAGGCCGCCGGCGTGCAGGGCGATGAGGGACATCTTGTGGGCGAGCACGTCGTGCATCTCCCGGGCGATCCGGGTGCGCTCGGCCGCGCGGGCCTGCTCCTCGCGGAGCACGCGCTCGGCCTCGGCGCTCTCGGCCCTCTCGCGCCAGGACGCGGCCAGTGCCCGCCGGGTGTCGGTGTGGACGCCCGCGGCCGTCAGCGCCACGGCGACGCAGGCGGCCCAGACCGCGTCGCTCGCCGTCAACCGGCCCTCGCCGAGCCACGACCATCCGGCGAACCCCGCCCACCCGGCGACGAGCGGGACCAAGAGGTGCCGGCGCGGCGCGTAGGAGGCACCCGAGTACACGCCGGCGAGCAGGGGGCCGGGGTTGCCCGACAGCGTGTACGCCGCCGCGCCGGCCACGGCCGCGAGCAGGGGCAGCCGCCGGCGCCACCACTGCGCCAGGCCGCCCGCCGCGCCCGCGACCGCGATCACCGGCCCCGGCGGCGCCGCCCAGTGCCCTTTGACGGCGAAGGCGGTGAGCACGAGGCACGCCGCCACCACCGCCGCGTCCACGACACGCCGGCCCGCGAGGCGGGCCCGCAGGCGGCGCGTCACGTCCATGCCCGCAGACTAGGCGCTGACCGGCGCCGTCCTCATCCGCCTTTCGTCGCCGGTCCGGGCCGCCGGGCTCCGACTTTCGTCGCAGGACGGCGTCGCCACCGGGGCGATGCGGCCGCGGCCCGCGCGCCGCGATGCTGAACGGCGTCCCTCTCAGCGGAAACCGCCGGAGCCGTCCATGCGTACCTGCCTGTCCCGCCTGACCACGCGAGCGGCCTTCGCCCTCCTGCTCGGCGCCACCGCCCTGCCCGTCCTCGCCGCGCCCGCTGCCTCGGCCACCACGGCCACCACGCCCGCGGCCACCACGCCCGTGGCCTCGGCCACCTCGGCCGCGTGTCCCGCGCCCGCCTCCGCCGCGCTGGCGGGCTTCTTCGACGGTGTGGTTCCGGGCAGCCTGAAAAAGGATCACGTGCCGGGGGCGGTGGTGTCGGTGGTGTCCGGTGATCGCACCGTGTTCGCCAAGGGGTACGGTCTGGCCGACGTGGCGCGCGGAGTCGCGTTCGACCCCTCACGCTCGCTGGTCAGGATCGCCTCGATCACCAAGCTGTTCACGTGGACGGCGGTGATGCAGCAGGTCGAGGCCGGGCGGCTCGACCTGGACGCCGACGTGAACCGGTACCTGAAAGGGTTCGAGATCCCCGCGACCTACGCGGAGCCGGTGACCCTGCGGACCCTGATGAACCACACCGCCGGGTTCGAGGACCAGGTCGTCGGCACCGGGGCACGCGCCTCCGCCGACGTGCCGCCGCTCGGCGAGTACCTCGCGCGGCACGTCCCGGCCCGGATCCGGCCGCCCGGCGAGGTCTCCGCCTACTCCAACTACGGCGCGGCGCTCGCCGGCCACATCGTCGCCGAGGTCACCGGCGAGCCCTACGACCGCTACGTCCGGCGGCATCTGCTGGACCCGCTGGGCATGACGCACAGCACCGCGACCGAACCGGTGCCCGCGCCCCTGGCGCCCGGCCTCGCCCGCAGTTACGACAGCGACGCCGCTCCCCCGCGCCCGGTCCCCTTCGTCTTCGACCTCATGCCGCCGGACGGGTCGATCAGCGCCACGGCCGCCGACATGGCCAACTTCATGATCGCCCACCTGAACGGCGGGCGTTCCGGGGACCGCGCCGTCCTCTCCCCCGCGACCGTCGCCCTCATGCACCAGCGCTCGTTCACCGCCGATCCCCGCCTGGGCGGGTACGCGCACGGGTTCATGGACCGCACCTTCAACGGCCACCGCGTACTGATGCACGACGGCGGCTGGGAGGGATTCTCCAGCGTCCTGATGCTGGTGCCGGACTGCCGTCTCGGGCTGTTCCTGTCGGCCAACGCCACCGGCGGCGCCGGCACGCTGGGCCTGATCAGCGCGTTCTTCGACCGGTTCACCCCGCCCCCCGCGACCCCGGAATCCCTCCAGGCGCCGCGTTCGTCCTTCCCGCTGACCAGCACCCCGCCGCGGCCCGGCTTCTACGCGCGGACCCGGCACAACGAGTCGACGATCGAGAAGATCCTCGTCCTGCTCGGCTCGCTGCGGCTGACCGTGGCCGGCGACGGCACCGTCCACTTCGAAGGCAAGGACTGGGTCCCCCGGAACGGCGGCCTGTACGACCGGAAAGGCGGCGTCGAACACCTCGCGTCCCTCGCCGGTCCGAGCGGCCATCGCTACGTGGCCGTCGACCGGGGATCCACCTACCAGCTGATCCCCTTCTGGCAGACCCCGCTCTTCAACCTGCCGGTCCTGCTGGTGTTCGCCGTCACGGCCCTCGGCGCCCTCGCCGTCCCCGCGGCGGCACTGCGCCGCCGCCTGTCGCGGCGTCCCGTCACCGTCTCGGCCACGTGGCGGACGGCCCGCGCGCTGGCCGCCGGAGCCGCCGCCCTGGGTCTGGCCTTCCTGGTGCTCCTGGCGATCCAGCTGTTCGGCGACACCGGCGAATTCGTCTACGGCGCGCCGGCGGGCTTCCGCGCCCTGCTCCTGATGCCGCTCGTGGTCCTCCCGATGGCCGGCGCGGCGGCGGTGTGCACGGTCGTGGCCTGGCGAAGTGGAGGCGTCGCCGCCCGGGTCCACCAGGTGACCGTGCTCGCGGGACTGTCGGCGCTGGCGTGGTTCCTGTGGCAGTGGAACCTGGTCGGCTGGCAGTTCCCCTGACGTGCGGGCCGGTCCCTCACACCAGGGCCGGCGCGGTGCCGGGCGCCGAGCCGCGCAGGCGGGCGGCGTCCTGGCTGGGCGGGGCGCCGAACTGGCGGCGGTACTCGCGGCTGAACTGCGACGGGCTGTCGTAGCCGACGCGGTGGCCGACGCCGGTGACGTCGCCCGGGTGGGTGGCGAGCAGCAGGCGGGCCTCCTGGAGGCGGATCTGCTTCTGGAACTGGATGGGGCTCATCGCGGTGACGGCCTGGAAGTTGCGGTAGAAGGCGGACACGCTCATGCCGGACAGCTGGGCCACGTCCTCCACGCGGAAGGGCTGCGCGTAGTGGTCGCGGATCCACCGGACGGCCCGCGCGATGTGGGTGAGGCTGCTGTCGGCGAGGCCCAGCTGGCGGACGACGGCGCCCTGTTCGCCGGTGATGAGCCGCCACAGGATCTCCCGCTTGATCAGCGGCGCCAGCACCGCCATGTCGCGCGGCTGGTCGAGCAGGCGCAGCAGCCTGACCACCGCGTCGACGAGCGCGCCGGGGGCGTCGCTGACCGCCATGCCGGACGGCGCGCCGCTCCCGGCGGGCGGGAGGTCGCCGGGGGCCGCCTGGAGCAGCAGCTCGGCGACGGTGGCCGGGTGCAGGATCAGGCCGAAGCCGATCGCCGGGCGCTCCGGGGCGGCCTCGGTGAAGTGGCCGGTGATCGGCATGTCGACCGAGGCGACGAGGTACTGCCCGGCGCGGTACTCGTACACGCGGTCGCCCAGCGCGATGCGTTTGGCACCCTGCGCGATGAGCGCCATCACCGTGCCCGACATCGCCGGCGACGGCGGAGCGGCCCGCTCGACCCTGGAGACCAGGACGCCGTCGATGGCGGTGGTCGCGTCGGGCCGGGCATGGCGCATCAGCAGGTCGCGCAGTTCACCGAGGTCCATGCCCCGATTGAAGCACGAACCCGATACTCCAGGCAATGATAGGATCAGGCAAGTACCCAGGAGCATCGTTCTAACGTTTTAGCAGGTCAGAGCGCTTTAATGGACTCATCGAGATCTCCGGAGCCACACGAAGGCCCCAAGAACGAAGGAGTCCCCCATGAGCGTCGGCCACGGTTTCCACGCCACCATGACCGCGCGGCCCGGAACGGGCGACGAGCTGGTCGAGCTCCTGCTCGGCGCCCCGTCCCTGCCGCACCCGGACTGCGTCGTCTTCCTGGTCGGCCGCTCGGCCGCCGACCGCGACGTCGTCCACGTCACCGAGGGCTGGACCAGCGAAGAGGCCCACGGCGCGTTCTTCGCCACCGAGGAGGCGCAGGCGCTGGTCGCGAAGGTCCAGGCGCTGCTCACCGGTGAGTCCCGGTACCTCGACGAGGTGCCGGTCGGCGGCAAGGCCGCCTTCTGAGAACAGCCGCCCACCACACCGAACCCCCGCGGAAAGGAAACCCCGATGACTCTCGCACGCCCCGATCTCGACCCCGAGCTGAGCGCGCTCCTCGCGGAGATGCCGCTCATGTCGGAGCTCGGCCCCGAGGTTCTCGCCCAGATGCGGCAGCTCCCGACGACGCCGGTCGAGCCCCTCCTCGAAGGCCGCGCGGCCGACCGGCGCGAGGTCACCGTCCCCGCCCCGGACGGCACGCCGATCCCCCTGTCGATCTTCAGCCCGGCCGGCCGGGCCGCGGCGGCCCCGTGCGTCTTCTGGATCCACGGCGGCGGGATGGTCATGGGTGACCGCTTCTCCAACATCGACATCCCGCTGGAGTGGCTCGACCTGCTCGGTGCCGTCGTGGTCTCGGTGGACTACCGGCTGGCCCCGGAGGTCACCGGCACCACCCTCGCCGAGGACTGCTACCAGGGCCTGCTCTGGACCGTCGAGCACGCCGCCGAGCTGGGCATCGACCCCGCCCGCGTCGTCGTCGCGGGCGCCAGCGCCGGGGGCGGTCTCGCCGCCGGGGTGACCCTGATGGCACGCGACCGCGGCACCCCCGCGATCGCCGCCCAGGTGCTGATCTGCCCCATGCTCGACCACCGCAACGTCACCACCTCCAGCCGCCAGTACTCCGGCGGCCCGGGGGTCTGGACCCGCGAGATGAACGAGTTCGGCTGGCGGTCGGTCATCGGCGATCCGGGCGCCGAGGACGTCTCCGCGTACGTCTCCCCCGCACTGGCGGACGACCTGTCGGGCCTGCCGACCACCTACATCGACGCGGGCACGGCCGAGGTCTTCCGCGACGAGGACGTCGACTACGCCACCCGGATCTGGGCGGCCGGCGGCCAGGCGGAGCTCCATGTCTG
Organism: Sphaerisporangium aureirubrum; assembly: GCF_042658925.1. NCBI lineage: Bacteria > Bacillati > Actinomycetota > Actinomycetes > Streptosporangiales > Streptosporangiaceae > Sphaerisporangium > Sphaerisporangium aureirubrum. The sequence goes on along the minus strand of NZ_JBHSRF010000038.1, from coordinate 10,511 downwards.
GGCGGGAGGCTTCCACGCCTTCGACGCCCTGTACCCCGAGGCGCGGATCTCCGCGGCGGCCCGCCGGACCCGTGGCGACTGGCTCACCCGGATCCTGGGCCCGGCTTCCCACGTGTAGACGCCGTCCCCGTTCCCGCGAGACCGGTCCCGGCCCCGGGACGCGCACCCCGGGTGATACGGATGCGACCGCGTCCGCCTTTTTCCTAGCCTGCCCGCATGACACACCCTGACGCGACGACAAGGAGCAGGACATGACCGTCACCACGACGGCCGCGGGCCGACCCACCATCGTGCTGGTGCACGGGGCGTTCGCCGAGTCGTCGAGCTGGAACGGCGTCATCGCCGGGCTGCTCGCCGACGGCTACCCGGTGCTCGCGGTCGCCAACCCGCTGCGCGGCGTCGAGTACGACGCCGACTACCTCCGCGGTGTCCTGGCCGGGATCGAAGGGGACATCGTCCTCGTCGGCCACTCGTACGGCGGCTTCGTCATCACCAACGGCGCGACCGGCAACCCCGCCGTCAAGGCCCTCGTCTTCGTCGGCGGCTTCGCGCCGGAGGCGGGCGAGAGCGCCGCGTGGCTCGCCGGCCGCTACGAGGGCGGCACGCTCGGCGAGACGCTCGCCGCCGTCAAGCTGCCCGACGGCGGCACCGACCTCTACATCCGGCAGGACCGGTACCACGAGCAGTTCGCGGCCGACTCCCCGGCCGCGGAGGCCGCGGTCATGGCCGCGACGCAGCGCCCGATCGTGGAGTCGGCGCTCAACGAGCCGTCGGGCGAGCCCGCCTGGAAGGCGATCCCCTCGTGGTTCCTGTTCGGCTCCGAGGACAGGAACATCCCCGCCGCCGCGCACCGCTTCATGGCCGGCCGCGCCGGCTCCCGGCGGACCGTGGAACTGGCGGGCGGGTCGCACACGGTCGCCGTCCTGCTGCCGGACACCCTCGTGGACCTCATCCGCGAGGCGGCACTCGGATAGCGGCGGCACACAAGGAGATCACCGCCTCCCGGCGAGGGAGGCGGTGATCTCCTTTTCGGCCGTCCGGCGGGCGGCGCGGGTCAGTAGGAGGAGTACATCGTGATCTCGTCGATGGACCACCAGTAGCCGGTGGAACCGGTCTGGGTGATCCTGACGTACCGGGCGGTCTGCGGGGTGACGGTGATCGGCCGCTTCCAGCCGAAGCCGATCCCGGTGGCGACCGTCGTCCAGGTGGTGTCGTTCATGGAGAACTCCAGCCGGTAGCCGCGCGGGTAGTCGCCGAGGGCGTTGCCCGGCGTCTGCACGGTCACCTGGGCGATCGTCCGCGGCGCACCGAGGTCGACGCGGTACCACTGGCCCGGGGTCTGGGCCGCGCCGGTGTCCCAGCGCGTGGAACCGTTGCCGTCGTAGGCGCCCTGCACGGTCCCGGTGTGCGGACCGGTCGACGACGCGCTGGCGTTCCAGCCCGTCGTGCTGATGGGGACGGGGGCGAACGTGGACAGGCCGCCGGCGTACTTGGCGACGGTCGCCGCCAGGCGGTCGTTCCGGGTGAAGGTGCCGGTGCCGAAGCGCTGGAGCTTGCGCACGAAGGTGGCGGCGTCGTCGGAGTTGATCACCGGGACGGGGGCGGGGCGGTTGTAGTGGAAGCCCCAGTAGCCCTGGGAGTCGGCGTCGGTCCCCTTGGTCTTGTAGGTCCAGTTCGACCAGGACTGCTGCCGGGCGTTGAGGCCGGCCATCCATCGCGCCCACACGTCGTCGAAGTAGTACAGGGAGTACTCGCCGTACAGGACCGGGACGCCCGGGGAGGCCAGCAGGCCGGTCAGGTCGTTCAGCTTGTCGGACACCAGCTGGTTCTGGAACTCCCACTGCGTGGGGTGGTCCATGTCGTACGGGTGGAGCTCGTAGACCACGTTGGTCCAGCCGTGGAGCGACGGCGGGGTGATGTGGGCGTGGTCGAAGAACGCGCCGAGGAAGATGACGTGGTCGGCGTCGACGGCGCGGACGGCGTCGTAGAGCCTGTCGTAGTAGGCGCTCTTCTTCGCGACGTCGTCGGCGTCCTCGTTCTCGTCGACGAGCGGCTCGTTGATCAGGCCGTACCCGGCGACGGCGGGGTCGCCGGCGTAGCGGGTGGCGACGGCCTCCCAGATGTCCTCGACCCAGGTCTGGTACTCCGCGTTGGCCCAGAACTCGTTGGGGCTCACCCCGGCGCGCCCGCAACTGCCCCACGGACAGCCGCCGCCGGGCACGGTGTGCAGGTCGAGCAGGGTGTACAGGCCGCGGTCCGCGAGCTCCTCCACCAGCCAGTCGATCTTGCCCCACGGGTCGGCCTTCCAGGTGCCGTCGAGGTTGAGGAACGTGGTCCAGCCCATCGGCAGGCGGACGAAGTTCAGGCCCATCGCCGCGATGTCGTCCAGGTCGGCCGCGGTGATCCAGGTGTCCTCGTGCGCGTCGCGGATCGTCCGCGCGACGGCGCGGCCGAAGCGGTCGTCCATGGTGAGCTGGAGGTCGTAGTCGTCGCCGTTGAGCCCGACCGACATCGTGCCGATCGACCACCACCGGAAGCTGGTACCGGTCTGCACCACCCGCACGAACCGAGCGCTCGCGGGCGGGAAGTTGATGTTCGTGGCCTTGAACCTCCCGGCGCCGGAGGCGACCTGCGTCCAGTTCGACTGGTCGCCGGACAGCAGGACGGTGTAGCCGCGGGGGTAGTCGTCCTCGGAGGTCGTGTTCTTCTCCGAGTCGAGCGTGACGTTGTTGATCGTCATGCGCGCGCCCAGGTCGAGCTGGACCCACTGGCCTGGCGCCTGGCCGGTCTCGGTGGTCCACCGGCTCGCGACGTGCTCGTCGATCATGCCGGCGGGGGTGGAGCCGTGCGACGCCGACGCGGTCCACTGCGTGGGATCGAACGACTCCTTGTCGTTGAACACGTTGAACTCGCCGACCGACCACCAGTACGCGGCGGCGCCGGTCTGCCGGACACGGACGTGCCGGGCGATCACCGGGGTGAAGCGGGCGGTCGTGACCGTGGCGGCGTCGCTCCCCGGGCCGTCGTACGCGTGCCTCCACGCCGTGCCGTCGCCGGACACCTCGACCACGAAGTAGCGGGGGAAGTCCCCGCCCGTGAACTCGGTGTGGTCGAAGGCGACCCTGTTGAAGCGTGACAGCGCGCCGAGGTCCACGCTCAGCCACTCGCCGCCGTTCATGGCGGACCCGGTGGTCCACCGGGTGGTGCCGTCACCGTCGATCGCCCGAGCGGCGTCCTCCCCGTAGGTGGGGTGCCCCGGCGAGGCGGTGACCGCCCAGCCGGTCCTGTCGGCCGCGAACTCCCCGAGGGGTGACATCCAGTCCTCCTGGGTGAGCCAGCCGCCGAGGTTGGTCCCGCGCAGGCCGGTCGTCGCCCCGAGGCCGGAGTCCTTCTTCAGCACCGAGCCGCTGACCTTGAGAAAGTCGGCCGGGCCGAGGGCGGCGGCCGCGGGCTGAGCCATGGCCACCAGGGTCGCGGCGGCGAGCAGGGTCGTGAGGGCGGCGGCCGTCCATCGGCGATTCATCTGGACCTCCTCGAAGTTCGACAGTTGCGATGGTCGCCCGCACGGCCTACTTTGTCTATAGCTTGGGCTAAGCCGATTATCAACGGGTCACGAACTCTCCACAGCCTGAGAGGGACCACCTCGATGCGAAGACCTCGACTGGCGCTCGCCGCGCCCCTCGTGGCCGTGAGCCTGCTTTCGCTCGTCGCCTGCTCCGGCACGGCGCCCGCCGGGAACGCCGGCGGCGCCAGGGAGCTGACCGTCTGGATCATGGGCGACGGCTCCGCCCACTTCCAGCGCCTCGTCAAGCCGTTCACCGACCAGACCGGCATCGGGGTCGACACCGTCGCCATCCCGTGGGACTCGGTCGACCAGAAGTTCACCACCGCCGTGGCGTCCGGCGACGGGCCCGACGTCCTGCAGATCGGCCTGTCGAAGCTGCGCGCCTTCGCCGACTCCGGGGCCCTGCTCACGCTCGACGACCAGACGCTGAAGGACCGCCCGGCCCTGGCCGCGGCAGGTTTCCTGGACGGCGTCGCCGCCGCCGGCGGCGCCCGGGTGAGCGTCCCGTGGGTCAGCGACACCCGCGTGCTGTTCTACCGGACCGACATCCTCGCCGAGGCGGGCATCACCGGGCCCCCGGTGACCTGGGACGAGGTCCGCGCGTACGCCAAGACCCTCGCCGGCCGGGGCGAGGGCCGGTACGGCTACCACATCCCGCAGTGGGACAGCGCTCTTCCCGTCATCATGACCTGGACCGAGGGCGGCGCGATCGTCGGCGACGGCGGGGAGCTCGACTTCGACACCCCCGCGTTCCACCGGGCCGTCGACATCTACACCGGCCTGTACGCCGACGGGAGCGTGCCGGCCGACGCCGACTTCGACCAGCTCCAGGGCTTCGTCTCCGGCGCGACCCCCATGCTGGTCTCCGGCCCCTACCTGGCCGCCGCGATCACCTCGGCCGCGCCGCAGCTGGACGGCGCCTGGTCGGTCGCCCCGATCCCCGGCGGCGCCGCGCACACCTCACTGCTGGCCGGCTCGAACCTCGGCGTGTGGGGGTCCACCGACGACGAGGACGGCGCCCTGCGGCTCCTCGACTACCTCTCCCGGCCGCGGACGCAGCTGACCTGGTACGAGCTCGACGGCCAGCTGCCGGCGACGAAGGCCGCGCTGAGCGACCCGCGGCTCACCTCCGACCCGCTCGTCTCGGTGTACGCCGAGCAGCTGCGCGACGCACGGCCGCTGCCGCCGGTGCCCAACTGGGACGGCGACACCGGGAAGGTGCTCCTGGACACCCTGAACTCCATCGTCCTGACCGGCGCGGACCGCGACACCGCTCTCCGAGGCCTGTACTCGGCGACCGGCGGAACGTCCGTCCATTGACCGGCGAACCACGCGGAGCCACCGTGAAACAGACGTTCGCCCCCTACGGCTTCATCGCCCCGGCGATGGTCCTGCTGCTGGCCTTCGGAGTGCTCCCGATCCTGGTCGCCCTGCCGGCCAGCGTCACCGACATGAACCTGGCGGGCCTGGCCGACTGGTCCAGGATCGAATTCGTGGGCCTCGCCAACTACCGCGGGCTGTTCGCCGACCCCGGCTTCTGGCAGGCCCTCACCAACACCGCGATCTTCGCGCTGCTCGGCGTGCCCACCGTCGTCGCCGTCTCGTTCGGGGCCGCGCTCCTGCTCCACCGGAGCGAGAACCGCCTGTTCCGCGCGCTGCGGGCGTTCTACTTCGCCCCGGCCGTCACCGCGATCGTCGCGGTCTCGCTGGTGTGGGGCTACCTGCTCAACACGCAGTTCGGCCTGCTCAACCACCTGCTGTCCCTCGCGGGGCTGCCGCCGGCGCGGTGGCTGAGCGACCCCGTCCTGGTGAAGTTCTCCGTCGCGCTCGTCGCCGTCTGGCGCGGCACGGGACTGAACATCATCATCTTCCTCGCCGCGCTGAAGGGGATCCCCCGGGAGTACCTGGAGGCCGCGGAGCTCGACGGCGCCTCCGGGCCGCGCAAGATCATCTCGATCGTCGTCCCGCTGCTGCGGTTCGCGTTCCTGTTCGTCGTGGTCACCACGGTCATCGCCTGGTTGCAGTTCTTCGACGAGCCCTTCGTGCTCACCAAGGGCGGGCCGCTCGGCGAGTCGACGAGCATCTCCCTGTTCCTGTACCAGAAGGGGTTCTCCGCGAGCCAGTTCGGCTACGCCGCCGCCGGGACCCTGGTGCTCTTCCTGATCATCGCCGGCGTGACCCTCGTCCAGCTGCGCGCGCGGAGGTCCGATGCGGATCGCTAGCCCCCGCAGCCTGACCGTGGTCACCGCCGCCGTCCTGTGCGCCGGGGCCCTGGTGACGGCGTTCCCGTTCCTCTGGATGGTCTCCGGCTCGGTGAAGCCGCGCTCCGAGTCGGTCGCCCACCCGCCCCGGCTGCTCCCGCGGGCACCCACGTTCGAGAACTTCGCGCGGTTGTTCGGGGAGATGGACTTCGGCCGCTACCTGGTCAACACGGTCGTGGTCGTGCTGATCAGCATGGTGGGGGTGCTTCTCATGGCGATGGCCGGGTACGGGTTCGCCAAGTTCCGCTTCCGGGGGCGCGGCCCCATGTTCTTCCTGGTACTCGCGACGATGATGATCCCGGTGCAGGTGACCATGATCCCCACCTATCTCATCCTCAACGGCGTGGGGCTGACCGGCACCCTGGCCGGCGTCGCGCTCCCGGGGCTGGTGTCGGGGTTCGGCGTCTTCCTGTTCCGGCAGTTCATGTCCGCCGTCCCCACCGAGATGATCGAGGCCGCCCGCATCGACGGCGCCGGCGAGCCGCGCATCTTCTGGCGGATCGTCCTGCCGCTGTCCAGGCCGGTGCTGGCCGTCCAGATCGTCCTGACCTTCATCGGCGCCTGGAACAGCTTCCTCTGGCCGCTGATCATCGCCGACGACGAGCGGCTCTACACCCTGTCGGTCGGGGTGTCGCTGCTGAACCGGCAGATCGCGACCAGCCCGTCGCTCCAGATGGCCGGGGCGACCCTCATGGTGGTCCCCGTCCTGATCGTCTTCGTCGTCTTCCAGCGTCACATCGTGCAGGGATTCACCCTGTCCGGCCTCAGGTAAGCGCATCGAGAAAGCAAGGAAGTTTCATGTCCAATCGCTTCACCGGCTTCGTCCGTGCCAACGGCCCCCGGCTCGTCGACGGCTCGGGTTCCCCACTGCTGCTGCGCGGCGTCGGCCTCGGGAACTGGCTGCTCGCCGAGGGCTACATGTGGAAGTTCGGTGACGAGATGAGCTCGGCCCGCCAGATCGAGCGGCGCGTGGAGTCCCTCGTCGGCCCCCGCCGGGCCGCCGAGTTCTGGGCCCGGTTCCGCGCCGGCTACATCGCCGAGGACGACGTCGCCGCCATCGCGCGCCTCGGCTTCGACCACGTCAGGCTCCCGCTCAACTCCCGGGACCTCGTCGGTGAGGACGGCGCCTTCCTCGGCGGCTTCGCGCACATCGACGACCTGCTGCGCTGGTGCGAGGCCCACGGCCTGTGGGTGCTGCTGGACATGCACGGCGCGCCGGGCGGGCAGACGGGCACCAACATCGACGACTCCCCCAACGGCAGGCCCGAGCTGTTCATGGACGACCGCAACCGGCGGCTGACGATCCACCTGTGGGAGGAGATCGCCCGGCGGTACAAGGACAGCACCGTGGTGCTCGGCTACGACCTGCTGAACGAGCCGTTGCCGAACGAGTGGCAGCACGTCTACTCCGCCGAGCTGGTCTCCCTCTACCGCGACCTGACCGCCGCGATCCGGGCGATCGACCCGTCCCACCTGATCATCTACGAGGGCTCGCACTGGGCGACGAACTGGTCCATCTTCACCGACGTCTTCGACCCCAACTCCGCGTTGCAGTTCCACCGCTACTGGTGCCCGCCCGACCGGTCCAGCGTGCAGGAGTACCTCGACGTCCGGGACCGCCTCGGCCTGCCCATCTACATGGGGGAAGGCGGGGAGAACACCCCCGAATGGATCTACGCGGCGCACCGGCTGTACGAGCAGTACGAGATCGGCTGGAACTTCTGGCCGTGGAAGAAGCTCGACACCCTCACCTCCCCCGTCTCCGCCGTCCGTCCCGGCGGCTGGGAGCTGATCGCCGACCCGCACGCGAAGGTGGACCCCGATCTGGCCTGGAGCATCCTCCAGGACTTCCTCGACTCCGTCGCGCTGCGGGCCTGCCGGGAGCGCCCGGAGATCGTCAACGCCATGTTCGGCCGCGCCCCGCTGCGCATCCCCGGGTGGGGGTTCATCGACGAGGCCCCGGCGTTCCGCGACCGTTTCGCCAGGTACGACCATGCAGACGTGTGGGACCGCTCCTCGGGCCGGCCGTACGCGGAGACGGAACTGATGCCGGTGACCGTGCGCGCCGGGGAGGAACTGCACTTTCCCCTCGAAGGCCACCCCGCCGCCTGGCACGCGGACTCCGACGAGCCGGACGCGTTCCAGATCTCCTGGCAGGAAGGCCGGCTGGTCGCCCACGCGACCAGGACCGCGCGGCTGCGGGCCCTCAACGTGACCGTCACCGACTGAGACGAGGAACCATGAGCGCCGAAAACGGAGGCGGCCGGCCCGTGCTCTCGCTACCCGAGGTGTCCACGGTCACCACCCTGCGCCAGCGCAACCGCGCGCTGGTCCTCAAGCAGGTGATCCTCGCGCAGGAGACCACGCGGGCCGCCATCGCGCGGCAGAGCGGGCTGTCCACGGCCTCGGCGGGCAACCTCGTCGCCGAGCTGATCGCCGCGGGCCTCGTCGAGGAGCGCGGGTCGGTGTCCTCGCGCGGAGGCCGCCCCATCACGCTGATCGGCCCCCGCGCCGAGAGCGCGATCACGATAGGCGCCGACATCGGCGAGCGCGGCGTCGCGGTGATGATGTTCGACCTGGCGATGAACCGCGTCGACCGCGAGTTCCGCGGCGGCGCCAAGGAGGAGGATCCCGAGCGGATCGGCGCCGACCTCCACGGGGCGCTGGTGGCCCTTCACGACCGCAACGCCGGCCGCTGGCCGACGCTGCTCGGCATCGGCCTCGGCCTGCCGGGCCTGGTCGAGACCGGCCCGGCGGGACGTCAGATGCTGTACGCCCAGAGCCTCGGCTGGCCGCCCGTCCCCGTCTCGTCCCTGTGCGACGCGGGCGACATCCCCGTCCTCGCGGAAAACGGCGCCAAGATGCAGGCCAGGGCCGAGCTGTGGTTCGGCGGCGCCCGCGGCGCGGACCACGCCCTGGTCGCGCTCCTCGGCCGCGGCGTCGGGCTCGGCGTCGTCACCGGAGGCCAGGTGGCGTACGGCGCCCACTCCAGCGCCGGGGAGTGGGGGCACACGGTGATCGAGCGCGGCGGCCGGGTGTGCCGGTGCGGCAACCGGGGATGCGTCGAGGCCTACCTCGGCTCCGACGCGATCCTGTCGGCGTGGCGGGACACCGGGGCGGTCTTCGAGGGCACCGGCTGGCGGGCCGTCGGCGAGCTCATCGCCGCCGCGCATCGGGGGGACCCGGCCGCGGTCGCGATCGTCGAGGACGTCATCGACTGCCTGGGGGCCGCGCTGGGCGGCATGGTCAACCTGACCGGCCCCGAAAAGATCGTCATCGGCGGCTGGGTCGGCCTGCGGCTCATGGAGTCCCTCGGCGACCGCATCACCGCCGCGATCAGGAGACACAGCCTGTCCAGGCCGGGCGGCCAGTTCGAACTGCTGGTCGCCGGGTTCGGGGGCGACGCCGTGGCCACCGGTTCGGCGCTGCTGCCCCTCGAAGCGCTCATCGCCGCCGATCCGATGTCCGAAAGGGGCCTTCGATGACCGGCTTACTCGAGGCTGGCTTCCTCCACGGACGGGGGTACCGAGATCCGCGTCCCGTGCGGCACAGGGCCGTCCCCGTGCTCGATCCACGGCGCGCCGAGTGCGACAGGCTCGACCGGCTGGTGGCGGCGGTCCGCGCCGGGGAGAGCCAGTCCCTGGTGCTGCGCGGGGAGCCCGGCGTGGGCAAGACGGCCCTGCTGGAGTACCTGGTCGAGCAGGCCGCGGGGTGCCGGGTGGCGCGGGCCGCGGGCGTGCAGTCCGAGATGGAGCTGCCGTACGCGGCGGTGCACCAGCTCTGCGCCCCGATGCTGGACCGGCTCGGCCGGTTGCCGGAGCCGCGGCGCGACGCGCTGGGCACCGCGTTCGGCCTCAGGGCGGGGCCGCCGGCCGACCGGTTCCTGGTGGGCCTGGGCGTGCTGACCCTGCTCGCGGACGTGGCCGGCGACCGGCCGCTGGTGTGCGTGATCGAGGACGCGCAGTGGCTCGACGGCGACTCGGCGCAGGTGCTCGCGTTCGTCGCGCGGCGGCTGTCCGCCGAGTCGGTGGCGTGCGTGTTCGCGGCCCGCGGCGACACGCACCACCTGTCCGGACTGCCGGAGCTGGTGATCGGCGGCCTGCGGGACGAGGACGCGCGTGCGCTGCTGCGGTCGGTGATCCCGAGCCCGCTGGACCGGCACGTGCGGGACCGGATCGTCGCCGAGGCGCACGGCAACCCCCTGGCGCTGCTGGAGCTGTCGGACGGCATGACCCCCGCCGAGCTCGCGGGCGGCTTCGGCCTGCCGACCGCCCAGGCGCCGCCCCGGTGGAGCGAGGACGGCTTCCTGCGGCGCCTGGAACCGCTGCCCCCGGACACCCGATGGCTGCTGCTGGTCGCGGCGGCCGAGCCGGTCGGGGACCCGGTCCTGGTCTGGCGGGCGGCGGCGCGGCTCGGCGCCGGGACCGCCGCGGCGGCCCCCGCCGTGGCGGCCGGGCTGTGCGAGTTCGGCGCGCGGGTGCGGTTCTGCCACCCGCTGGTGCGCTCGGCGGTGTACCGGGCCGCCACCCCGGACGAGCGCGGGCGCGCGCACCACGCGCTGGCGGAGGCGACCGACGCCGTCGCCGACCCGGACCGCCGGGCCTGGCACCGTGCGCACGCGGCGGGCGGGGCCGACGAGGACGTGGCCGCCGGCCTGGAACGCTCGGCCGTCCGCGCGCAGGCAC
>NZ_JBHSRF010000037.1:0-82689 GCF_042658925.1 Sphaerisporangium aureirubrum | reverse complement strand
CCCTCACCTACACAGACGCCATAACCTCCTTCAAAACCACAGTCCCCAACCCAACCACCCGCACCCAAATAACCCAAACCTCCCAAAACTTCTACTTCACCTGACCCTCCATCCCGGACTTCACGAACGCCCCGCCCAACGAGCCCCCGCACTGCCCGGCGACCACCGGCTCGAAGGAGCCGGGCCGCCGCGAGCCCGCCTCGCTCGCCGAGCGCAACGGTGATCCGTGCGCCGCCGCCGCGGCTGCCACCGGGGCTTCGCTGAATGCGACTCGGCCGATGCCCCCGGAGGAGTTCGTCCATCAGGACATCGGAGACGGTGATGGCGCCGGACGCGTCATCACCGTTTGTCACAGACGGCGGAGCAGCATGCGCTGCCTGCAGCAAGTAGTCAACGCGGCCGGAAGGTGCCGCACGTGACCGTCACAGCACCGAGAGGAGTTGGAGACCGACCTGATTCGCTGAAAGCCGGAGCCCGGACGATTACCCTAAAAGGCTCCGGGAGGTGCCATGAGCACAGGCTGGTTGCTGGAAATCCCGATCACGGGCGAGGAAGCTCGGCGTTTGACGGCCCGCGCAAAAGTGCGGGTGACGCGAGCCTTAGAGGCGCGCGGCGGCGAGTTATGCTCGTGGTCGATCGAGCCGCCTGCCCAAACACCCACCGAGACGACCACCCAGACGGCAACCCTGGTCGTCAGGCTCACACTGCCGACGCCTCCCGCTCCGGACCTCCCCGAGGCCTTGCTGACCCTCCTGGACCTGCACTCCGCCGACGTGCGGTTTCGTCCGACCGATGAGCCCTCGTCTCCTTCGTCGCCCCCGAACGTCCGCGGCTCGATAGGACCAGGGCCCTACTGCGAGAGCTGCGGTTGGCCGGACGGCCATCACGACCACAGCTGTCCTCTGTCCGGAAACCGTTAGGCGACGCCGTGAATGCTGGCGACGGCCGGACGTGGCTTCCGCCGATGCCAGCCGGTTACCCGGGCAGTATCCAGTCGCTCGTTGGGCTTGCCGCGCCGCTCCTGGCTGCAACCAGCTTCACCATGACCGCGCTGCTCCTGCCGCCGTCGACGCAGGCTTTCTCGCGGTGGCCGGATGCCGCGCTGGCATTTTTCCTCGCTGCTGGGCTGGCACAGATCGCCGCTGTCCAGGCGGGCATCTGGGCCCGCCGATACGATACGACTCCCGCCGAGTTGCTCATGTGGCATCCGGACCATGCGAAAGAAGACAGGCCGAGTGCGTGGCTCCTGGGAGTACAGCGTGGCCTGATGAAGCGCAGCCAAGTCTGGTCGGATCGGGCGCGGCTGGCCTACCACCTGGGGATCGTCCTTCTCCTGACCGGACTGTCCGTTGCCACCGTACCGTCAGGCGCCCTGTCGCCGTCGCGCTGGGTGCTCGTCTCGGTGGCGCTACTCGGACTTGTAGGTGAGGTGCTGTGGATAGCGGGCTCAGCCTTTCTCGACCACGCCCGCAGGCGTACCGCTCTCCGTCAGGTTCTGGCGGCGATGCTGGCCGCCTCGGCAGCGGTTGTAGCGGCGCTGACCCGGGAGGGCACGGTGGTGCTCGGCCTCCTGGTGCTTCTCACCGTCTGTCACCTGTTCCAGCGCCGCTCATGGTGGGTGCCGATCCTACCCGGGTGGGCGGTGCTGGTCCTGCTATGGCCGAGGCTGGCCTGGGCACACGACCTGCTGGTAGCGGCGGCTCTGCTGGTGTGTCTCGTCCACGCCGTCAAGGTGCTGCTTCTTTGGCTTGAGGAGAGAGCCGAGCGATCTCGCTGAACAGTCGCGCCTCGCCCTCCTCTGCCGCCCAGACCCTGTTCCCGTGCGGTGTCTCGCGGGCGTTGCGCACCACGGCCCGTCGGAAGGACGGCCGGGCTCCCGGCATGGCCAGTCGTAGTAGCAGCTTCCCGTCGGGATATCGCCCGTCGAGGATTTCGAGCATCAGGTGCGCTGGCATGGTCAGCTCCGCACCCATCTCCCCGGCCCGACGGCGGGCCGTGGCGATAAGCCGGAGCAGGTGCGTGCTGGGGCCGGGGTCCCGAACGTCGCTGCGGGCCGCGCGCTCCCTGCGGCAGAGCTTCAGTACGGCACCGCTGCCCAAGGTAAACAGCCCCTCCTTCACCGCGTGTGTCTCCAGGATGGAGAACTCGTCACCCAAGTACTCGTAGACCACGTGTCCCGTGGTGACGACAGGCTGCCGCAGCTCTCGAGCCATCTTGAGACACGAGCTCAGGAGATAACGGAGCTCCATCGACAGGGGAGGAGCCTCGGCGAAGGCATCCCGGTCGCCCGTGGACACCAGACGTCGCCCGATGAAAGCATGCCCCGCCCACAGAGCCGGGCTGTATTCGCGCCCGTACTCCCGCCACGAGGCCAGACACTCCCGTTGCCAGGCGGAAAGGGCCGCCAGCAGCCCGGTCCCGGCTTCCAGATGCGGCAGGAGTTCCGGTTCCACGTCCCGGTCGTCGAGGATCGGGTGGACCGTGACCACTGCCTCGTCGGCGCCTGCCCACAACAACGCTGGCCCGAGAGTCAGCCACTCCCCGTGGGCGGAGCCGGAGATGTCCGCGGACTCGCATCCGAGGACCACCACCCGCCTCGGGACGCGGATCGGCGCTGGGTCCTCGCCGATGGTGAGGAGTTCACTCGTGGTCAACCGTTCGCCGTGCCACAGCAGCAATGCACCAGATGACGGCTCCGTAGGGCTCGCGGGCGCGGGATGGCAAGCGATCACGACGGTCGAGGCCGGGTCGAGCGACTGCAGAGCCTGCCGGAGGTTAGTCTTCGTGGCGGGGCGGCCTGCCGTACCGTCGTCGAGCAAGACGGTCGAAGCGGGTAGGAAGCGGCGCAGCATGCCCGCACCCGGCAGGTCCCCAGACGGGTTCAGCACAGCCAGGCCGATCGGCCCAGGCAGGATCGCCTCACGCCTGCCGATCAGATCAAGCAGGGCCGCGCTGGGTGCGAGGGCAATGTCCGCTACCTCGACTAGCCGGGTCTGATGGGTGAAGACTCCCAGCGCGGCCCAGGGGACGCGGGCCAGGCGCACCGCCGGAGCTATCGCGAGGGGCAACGGATCCTCCCCCGACTTCCTCCGCCTAAGCAGCTCGGCTCGGAGGGGCTCGGGGACCAGCAGCTGGCCGAGCCGCCCCATCAGCTCGGCCTCCGCCTGCGGATGGTAGAGCTCCCCGTCGGTCACACGGCGCACGATGCCTGGCGTGTCCTCACCGTCCAACCGCACCGGGAGGGCACGGGTCAGGCGTTTCAGCAGGGTGGCGAGCTCCGATTGGGGATCGCAGGCCAACTTCCCGCCGGTCACCACCCCCACCGGCGGGACTAGCGACCAGTAGACACTCCTGTCATCGGCGCTCGACCACTGTCCCCACCACCAGGCACCCGTCCCGGCTGCGACAGCGGCCATACGCTCCAGATCTAGGGCTCTGGGGCGTTCACCGGCATACGGTCCCAGCAAGCGAGTGTCGCCGCGGACCCGGATGAGTGGTGGGGGGCGCAGCGGAATTTCGCCCTTCAGGGCCCGGGCGACAGAGTCAGACTCCGGCGGCGAGGGGCGCTGCTCCTGCCTGGCCGGGAGCGAGCTACCGCGCGGCAGGCCCTGCACGCGTGCCGCCTCCAGGATCATGGCCGTGGCGACTGGATCGGCCGTGCGGATCGAGCAGGCAAGCGCGCCGGAGACGGTCGTGCTGTACCGTGACGCCCAGGCTGCCCGGTCTCGCTGGGAGCGCAGCAGATAGCGCCGCTCGTCCAGAGCGCCGACAGCGGCGAGTCGGCGTACCAGCGCCTTACCGTACGACCCTTCGCGTTCCAGGCGGTGGGCGCAGCAACCAAGAGCTTCGGCCTGCTGAAGCGTCAGCCCGAGCTGCTCGAACATCATGGCGACGCTGCCAACCCAGCCCAGGAACTCCTCATCGTCGTCGGTATCGACGGTGGCAAGAGCAGTGTCCAGTGAGGTCAGGGCGTACTGGCGGATGCCCGCTCGCGCCCTAGCGGGGATGTCGGTCTGGAACATCTTCCGCTTCCAAAGGACAGCGTGGTCGAGAGCGATGATCCGGGCGGCGTTGCGATAGTCCGCAGCGGCGCTCGGCTGCGCTTGCGCGCACCCACGCAGTGCGCGTGCCAGGTCCACGAGGTGAAACCCTCGGAGGTACCGTTCGGCTGCGTCGTGGAAGCAGCGCAACGCCGCGGCGGGATCTCCCGTCCGCGCCAGCGCCTCACCGAGGCGGATACCAACATCCGCCCGCAATAGGCCGTTCGCCTGGCTCGAGGCCTCTTGGAGGATCGGCAGCGCCTCACAGGTCCTGCCTGCCTCCACAAGTGCGGAGCCTTCAATGAGAGCGAGGCGGGTCCGCGTCCGCTCCGGCAGTCCCTCAGAGTGGGCTGCACGGCACAGGTCGAGCGCTTCCTGGTAGTCGCCCGCACGGAGGGCGGCGTCGGCAGCCCTGAGCCGGAGACTGCGCAGCGCACGCCTGGGAGCCCGGGCCAGCAGCCTAGTCAGGACAGCGATCGCGTCCTCTGGATAGTCCAGGCGGAGCAGTCGTTGCGCCCTGGCCAACTCGAACATGAGCTGGAGGTGAGGGAGGAGGGAGAGGTATCCCCCGTGGAAGGCGCGGCGCCGACCATAGGGGGCGGAGATCGCGCGGCGCGCCACGAGCGCCACAAGCCCGGCACCGGCGACAATCATCGAGGCCGCCAGCCCCGAGACGACCGTGGCGCCGACGAGGGCCCCAAGCACGGCGATCAGGAATAGTCTGTGGCTCTTCACCCCGGTCAGGAGCGCGCAGATGAGAGCGGTCTTGAGGGCGAGGGGAGAGACGACGAGCGCGACGGCCACCGCGAAAGCGATCACGGCGATGACGCGATCTCGCTGAAGAAGCCTCGCACGGGCCCGGCGGGCGAAATCAGGCTCGTCTTCCACACCGTGGAAGACAGCCACCGCCTCGTCGAGGTCTTCCAGTTCGCCGTCGAAGAACGCCTCCTCGATGATGGAGACGGCTTCCTTCAGCGGTACCCCACCCGCAACGACCAACGCCCCCGCCACGCTGCCTGGAGTGAGCACCGCTGCCAGCACTAGGATCGCCGGCGGGCAGCCCTCGAATCCGTGGCACTCGGCCAGGAACGTGGCCAGCCGCGCGGACTCCGCCACCTGCGCGGTGACGCGAATCCCGGACAGATCGTGCACCGCCGCGTTCCACTCGACGCTCCCAATCCGCTGGTCGCTAAGCTCGAGGCGGAGCAGGGCGCGCTGCCAGGCCTGTGGTTCCAAGCGTGCCATCGCGGCCAAGAGGTCGCCGGTGTTCACCGGGCGGTCGTGCACCAGATCGGCGGCGAAGGTCACCAACCCTTTTGCCGGATCCGCGAGCTCGATCGACATCGCACCCTCCTGAGCTGCCATTCATGAGCTGGGAATAGACATTGCATCCGATCCCGTCGGGGCCGGTGCAGAACTCACCGGTCAGCGATTGATCATCTTTTCCATGATCGCTTCAGCCTCTTCTTTGTCTGTGCAGGTTCCGGTATACATCCGGCCGTCACACCAGACCTCCCAGCGCCCTTCGGCGATATCGTGAACGATGGCCCACTCGCTGTTTCGCTCGATCCGGTTCTGAACGCTGTTCCAGTCGCCGGGAACGCGACCCTGGGTGTAGTACTTAACCGATCTCATATCGATCTTCATCTCTCTTTGTGTCGATCAGCTCTCGGTGTACGGCGAAGCCTGCTGGGGTCCGAAACTGGGGCGATCATCGTCGAGGCCGCGCATCAGGTACGTCGTCAGAAGTCGGCCCTGTGCACGCTCCTGCTTCGGGTTGGTAGGCAGTGGCCAGCGCACCTGCTCGTAAAGCGCACCTCGATATAGGTCATAAGCGGTCTCCACCAGGTCGGCGAAGACTGCTGCGCGAGCGGGGAGCCACTGCCACCACGCGGCCACTGTGACGGCGAGCCCGGTGGGGATCGCCCACAGAGTCCACGGTGCGAACAGCAAGAACAGCACTCCCCAGATGCCAGAGTTCACTGCGGAGTTCAACGCCGTCCTGGCCATGCTCAGCTCCTGCCTGGCCGTATCGGGGAGAAGTAACCACAGATGCGGCCATAGATGGACGGCGTCTAGACCGTATTTATCCACTGGACGGCTCTCAGCGGCCCGCAGAATGTTTCCGACGCGAGTCGGCATGCGTCTGTGCGGAGCAGGAAGTCGCCGCGAGCGGTTGTCGTTGTCTACCAACTCGGCAAGTTGTTCAGACGTGGCCGTGCCCTTGTCCTTCAGATTCATGAGCTCCTGGAATCGACTGCTGCTGGTCGTGCTCGTTCGCTGGACGCGTTCGACACGCGAAGCCCGCAGCCGCGCCAGCAGTCGGGGCCGCCTTGGCCAGTAGCCTGCCAACAGTCGCAGTACTGGTCGGGTGAGGCGCCGAACCACGATCGCCGAAGCACCGAAGGTCAACAGCGCCGCGAGGAGGACCGCGAGTTGCACCATCGCGGGTTGCCGATCGAGCCAGCCGGCGAACTCATTGAGGCCGTCGACGCTCCACCGACCGAACACCCAGGCCAACAATCCACCCCACCAGAACACCACCGCGGGCAGCGACGCCGCCACGAACCGGTCAGCCAGCTTTCCACTGGTGGTCGTCCAGAACTCTCCCAGCATGACGTAGACCGTCAGATCCGCTTAAGGAGGCTGTTGTCATCAGGACATGGCGGCACCTGATCGCCGAGCGACTGCCTCCAATAGACGTAGTTGCCGTCTCGGGGGCAGACGTACTTTTGGGCGTCGTAAGCGTCGCCGTCCCCGTCCAGCACAGCACCCGTTCCTCCCCGCCTGGGCTCACCCTCGCCGGAGCCCTGCAGTTCGGGTGGGCGACGCCTGTTGTCGGCCAGCATCTTCTCCTTCCACACGTAGAGCTTTCGTGAGCTCCTGAACAATTCGGCCAGCTCACCATCGACGCTTTTCCCTGACCGGGCGGCTTCCAGCAGGGCACAGATCTTCCGATCGACGTCCGGGGCGGTCTCCCCGATGAGGGAAGGCAGATAGGGACGGATCGTCCGTGCAGCGTCCAGCAGGTCGCGGTCCATGTATTCCCCTCGACATTGGCTTGTGGTATCAGAGCCCGGCTTGGGGGTCACCGATGACGAACCATGGCGACCACCACGCGACGTCCGTATCGGTGGACCCTTCAAGCAATTCCCGACATTGCTGTCGCGCCCATCGGAGCGCGGGCCCGACAGCCAGCGGGCCCGGCGAAGGATCGACGGGAGCTAGCGGGGTGGCCCCGGTCAATGCCGCGATGATGAGGCCGCTAACGGTCGGCGCCGAGGCCTCAAGAACCGCGGATAAGCTCACGATCGCTGCTCGGGCGTGCGTGACGATGAGAAGCTGGCGCACGATCCCGAGAAACTCATTGGTGTTATCGGCAGAGAAGTCGCCTGCGTCACACCCAGTGAGCAGGATAATGTCGGCCCGCACTCCTAGATCTAGGAGGTCGACCGGGGTAACCGTCCGCCTGAGGTGGAGCCCGCCTCGGTTCGCATGGCTCGCCAGATGGAGAACTTTGACGCTGCGCCGCAAGGTGAGAAAAGCACCGGATTCTGCGGTCGGGAAGTGGTTGGCCGACGCGGCTGCCTCTCCACTGAAGTAGGTCAGGGCTATCTGCGTCACCTCGCGGTCCGCGTTGGGCAACCTGGGCAGGTCGTCCCGGTCGTGGGCGTCATACGCGACCCCGAGGTAACTGGCCTGCGCGCTCACCACTGCATCGGTTCGCACGCGCACGAGATATCCGGCGCTGGGCACGATCGAGGTAGCACAAGCATCGCCGAAGATCTTGCTGGAATTCACCGGCAGCAGATGCCAGGGGAGGCCGACCAGTTCACCATGCGGACAGACGATCACTGTGTTCACACCGGACGGGATGTCACCGAGCAGAGCATGCGTGTAGGAGGAGCCGGGGAGCGTGGCTGCGTGTCTAACGCGCAAATTGGTCTGCTTCAACCAATCGACGAAGGACGACTGCTCCAGCTCCGGGATGGAGATATCCCAACCGTCCTGCGTCACAGTGAAGCGAACAAGGCGGCCATACTGCCAGAAGTACTCCAGGTACAACTCGTCGGAGCGCAGCACTGCTTGGATATCTGCGGGCTCGGCCGGCTCAGAACTGAGCAGCCTCATGGCTTGGGGACGCTCCTGTGTGACGAGGTCTAACCGCTGGCGCTGCTCGCGTTCACGATCGTTCAAGACGGTCTGGAGCCTGTCACGCTCCAGCGCGTACTTGCGCGCCTTGTCCATACCGCCAGCGAACAACGCCGCCTGGAGTTCTCGCTCAGCGTTCTCAAGTTCGATTCTCGCCCGCTCGGCACCGCTGGTCAGCTCGCGAAGGGGCGCGTCCGTAGCGATCAGGTGGCTCCAAGCGTCGTGCTGGATCTGCTGGTCGAGGAAGGCACGGCCCTTCACCGCCTGAGCTGCCCTCCAGACCGATCGGCGCCATCGCTCCTCGGTTCCGCGCGTCGCAACGGCACTGAGCAACTGGCCGATCAGCATTGGAAGGAGCTGTGCGACCTGACGATCCTCAGATTCACGCTGGTGCGGCACCACCATGGCCGCGCGAGCCCGCTCGTGACTGGCGAGCCAGGTGAAGATCGCATCCAGCCACTCGTCGCTCCAGATACCCTGCATGCCGATCTGAACGGCGATTTCCAGCCGTGCCATGGCCTCCTCCGTCGGCCGGTCGGCCTTCTGGAACGACACGACCGAATCGTGCAGCAGCTCAAGAGAGCGCGCCTCGCCGTCGGGCGCTTGCGGGTGCATGAAGGCCACGTAAGCGTTCAGATGCTCGGCAAGACCCCTGCCCCACCACACTGACGCGGCCCCGAACCGGCGGGCGGCGGTCTCGAGCAGGCCGGCGCACCGCTGACGGCAGTCGGGCTCGAATCCCGCGACCGCGCTGAGGGCATAGCCAGCCTGATAGTAGGCATCTCCAGCCTCCCGCACGGCGTCCACAGCATCGAATAGCTCTCCGGCGCGCTCGTTCTCCTCCGCGCAGATCTTGTTACGTTCCAAACTCGCCTCAAGCGACCATGGTGTGATCTTGAGTCTTTTGATGCACCGTGCACGCTCGTATCGACACGTCGCCTCCGCATATCGCTGGCCATCCGCGTGATATCGATCCGTGAGCATACGGAAACGCTTTGCCCCAACGTCTGGTACCTCCAGGAGCACCCTGCCCAGGCTGCCGAGCGCGAGAGCGGCCATCGTCTGGTTGCCCAGTTCATTGCCGATCTCGACAACAATGGCGAACTCGTCAGCCGACTCGGCGAACCTGCCCTCTACCCTGTGCGCATTTCCAATGATCATTCGCATCTGGCTCTCGATCGCCCGATTCTCCGGCGTGGCCTCGTGGGCGGTCCGGCGGATCGTCTCGGCGGCACATGAGGCGGCGATGCTCCAGTCGGCATCCAGGAGACCCCTTCCCGCCATCAGTCGAGCCTTGTGATAACACGCCTGCATCCGCGCTTCCGCAACCGTGAGGGAGGAATCCTCGTCGACGGTGCGGTCGAGAATCACCTCACACCTGGCGAGCACCAGCTCGTCTTGTTCGAGTTGGACGAGGGTAGTCAGCCACGCGGCTTCGGCAACGACTGACTCTTCCACAGAGCCGTGCTCCGCCAGAAGATCTGCAGCTTTGGAGAAGTGAGGAAGGCTTTCTTCCAGCCTGCCAGCCATAGCCTGGAACCCGGCACATGCCAATTCCGCTCTCCCCGCATCTGTCATTGCCCCAAGTTCCAGGTGCAGTCCGGCGACTCGAGCGAACTCGTCGGCCGCCTCATTGAAGCGCTGCTCCATAGACAGCCGAACGGCTCGCCGCCGGCGAGCAGCCGCCTCACCGGTTCGATCCCCGCTGGCATGGAACGTGGTGATCTCGGCGTCCTGTTGGCGCGGATCAGACTTTTCGCGGATCGATCCACCTCGCAGACCTCTGACCTGGCGCAACAGTTCACGGTGGCGGCTTAGGTGAGCTTCCCTACCAGCGTCGCCCTGCTGCCCGGCAGCCAAGATCAGTGCTCCGAGGAACGTGTCCACCTGCTCGGTGAGGAGCTCCGGATGCTCTTCCGCGATGCGTCTGGACTCCTCCCACGTTTCGGCGTCGAAGAAGCGCTCGAGCGCCGCTCCGACGGCAATGGGGTCAAACTCCACCATGGCGGCGGATGCACGATCAAGACAGGCGCTCAGGACCCGTGGGAGATTCCCCAGGACGCCGCCCATCAGCGCTTCCTGGAGCTGTTGGATGAGTCGGGGATACCGGGCAGGTACGCCTCCGGTCAATGACTGGGCGGCTGCGCTGGACGGCTCCCCGGCCAAGCAGAGGGCCAGAACGCTTGCTCCCACCGGCAGCATGTCGTACCACTGCGACATCAACCGCGCGGCTCGCACCGCCGCTGCGCATGTACCGGTCAGCGGTACGTCCAACCACAGGTCATCGCCGTCTGCCACCGGGTCGGTCACCGCTGCCGCGGCTACCGCTTCTGTGCTACCGAATTCGAGCCAGATCCGATCCCACTCACCGCGAACGTCCACTCGCATCAGGGCGAGCAGAACGTCGCGGGTGTCTACCCGCCGACCTTCTCGACACTGCCTCGCAGCAGCGTCAAGGGCCACCGCGGCGATCTCGCTGAACTCATGTCGCTCGTGGTCGAGTTTCACAGCGCTCACCCTTCGATGCTCACCGAGCATCTGCATGATCCCAACTGTGGCCACCCCGACTAGCAAACCATGTCACAGCATCCAGGCGAACGGACAGAGGAAATCGGAATTACTGGGCGTCGTACCTGGCAGCTGACACAAAAGGCCAGTGGAAAATTACATCCGCTCGCGACGGAGAGAGCGCCGTTTTAGGGTGAACCGCTAACCGGGTGCGAAAGTCGTACATTTCAATCCCCTGAAAACGTGGAGGTGGTTCTATGCCAAAGCGACTCTCAGAGGGCCGATGAGGTTTACTATCGTCGATCATGTGACGCTCGTATGTGACGGACGGTAGATCTGTGGAAGTCGGCGATCCAGGTCGCGATCTTTAGGCGAGCCTCGGCTCGGGTGCGGAATCGGCGGCGGGGTACGTACTTGACTTCGAGGGTGCTGTTGAAGGCTTCGGCGGCTGCTTCGTCCAGCGCCTATCCGGCTAATGATCTCGGTCTCCGAGGTTGGCCGGTCAACGCTGCCAGTCCGCGCGGGCATTGAGCCGGCGGAGTTGTTCCTTGTACTGCCGGACCCGGACGGCGATGGCTTCAAGGGCGGCGCGGAGGGGCGGACTTCATCGGTGAGGCCGGTGAATGTGCCGCTGGCGGCGGCGCGGTAGCAGTGCTCATCGATGATGGCCCGGAGGCTGGGATTGCGGTAAAGCGTGATGCGGCCCAGCCCAGTGAGACCGGCGACGGCGATGAAGGTGACAGGCTGCGCGGCGCGGCGGGGTTCGGGCGCAGGCTCTTCGACGCGGTAACCCGACCACCCGCCGGGACCGGTCGGCGACGGTGATGACTTCGCGGTTCTGCCACCTCGGCCAGCCGTTGCTAAACGGGACAGGGCCACCCGAAGCGAGCAATGCATCGACGATCCCGAGATGGAACATGTCGGGGGCGATGCCGGGCTAGACCCACGACCTGACCGCCGCACGAGCCTGGGGCATCCAGCGCGAACTCGACAACGCGGGAATCCTCATCCTCGCCGACAGGGAATCGATGAGGCAGATCTCACCACCGAGCTTTACACCGAGGCGGTCAAGCACCACTGAAGTCATTCCTCTTGAGAGCTCATCACGGTGGAGCACATGAGCCTGACAGGACCCGGGGTTGCGGGGGTGTTCCCCGCATTAGAACAGCCCTTGCGCCCTCCGAAGGACCGTTCCCACCTGCGCCCGCACACCCGGGGTTGCCGCCGTAAGGCGGGCAGCCATAGGCCTCTGGCCAGCAGGGGCTTGGGGCGGCTCAAGAAGATGCCGTCCGAGAGTGGCAACATCATCGAGACCGGCACAGATTCGTACCGCCTTGCCCAGACCCGAGCCGGAGCCGGACAAGCCAGCTGACCGCGCTCGTAGGGGTGGGGGCGGAATACGTCAGGAACGTGCTGTGGTGATCGGTGAGCGGTGTCGGCGGGGGGCTGAGCTTGGAGTGAGCAGGTCACTCTGTTAGGGGTAGGCACTCGGTGAGTAGGTTGACGATGTCGTGCCAGGCTCGTTGGGCGTGTCGTGGGTGGTGGCCGACGCCGGGGAGAACGGTTTGGGCGACTGGCGGGTGGTGGAAGGCGTGCAGGGCGCCGCCGTAGATCACGAGGCGCCAGTCGACGCCTGCTGACTGCATCTCGGCGGTGAAGGCGTCCCGCTGGGCGGGTGGCATGATCGGGTCTTCCGACCCGACGCCGGCCCATACCGGGCAGTGAATGCGTGCCGCCTCGCCCGGTCGGCCCGTGGTCAGTGCGTTGACTGTCCCGATCGCGCGCAGGTCGACGCCGTCGCGACCGAGTTCCAGCCCGATGGCGCCTCCGGTGCCGTAGCCGATGGCGGCGATCCGGCCGGGGTCGGTCCGCGGTTCGGCGCGCAGCACGTCGAGCGCCGCGTGGCCGATGTCGCGCATCCGGCCGGGGTCGGCGAGCAGCGGCAGGCAACGGGCCAGCATCTCCTCGGGGTCGGTGAACCAGCGTCCGCCGTGGATGTCGAAGGCCAGCGCCACGTATCCCAGCTCGGCGAGCGCATCGGCTCGGCGGCGCTCGACGTCACTGAGCCCCGGCCCTTCGGGCCCGACCAGGACTGCGGGCCGGCGGCCGGCACCGGCCGGGAGCGCGAGGTGCCCGATCATCGTCAGGCCGTCGGCCGGGTATTCGACCGTGCGCGTTGTAACCGTCGTCATGAGACATGACGGTAGTGATCGTCGAGCCCGGGCAGGCCGGTGTTCACCGCCGGCAGAGTTCACCGTCAGCGATGCCGGACGGCCCTGGTGATGAGTTGTCGTGCCCGGAGCCGTCACATCTACGACGGGATACGACGAGGCGGAAGGATGACGTGATGAGTGTGGAGACGCGGCTGGAGGAGCTGGGCGTGAGTGGTCTGGGGGAGGTCGACGAGCCGGCGTTCTCGGGGCTGGCGGAGCGGCACCGGCGGGAGCTGCACGTGCACTGCTACCGGATGCTCGGGTCGTTCGAGGATGCCGAGGACACCGTGCAGGAGACGTTTCTGCGTGCGTGGCGGCGGCGGGAGACCTTCGAGGGGCGGTCGACGTTCCGGGCCTGGCTGTACCGGATCGCCACCAACGCCTGCCTGGACCTGCTCGCCAAGTGCCGGCCGGAGCCTGCGACCGGCGGCGAGGTGCTGTGGCTGCAGCCCTACCCGGACCGGCTGCTCGACGAGTTGCCCGCGGGCGACGCGGACGAGCCGGAGAGCGTGGCCGTCGCGCGGGAGACGATCGAGCTGGCGTACCTGGTCGCGGTCCAGCACCTCGCGCCGCGGCCGCGGGCCGTGCTGATCCTGCGGGACGTGCTCGGCTGGCCCGCCAAGGACGTCGCGGAGCTTCTCGGGGACTCCGTCAACTCGGTGAACAGCGCGCTGCAGCGGGCCCGGGCCGGGATGCGGGAGCACCTGCCCGCCGAGCGGCAGGACTGGACCGGGGGTGAGGAGGACGCCGGGACGCGCGAGCTGGTGCGCCGCTATACCGACGCCAGCGTGGCCACCGACATCGACAGGCTCGCCGCGCTGCTGCGGGACGACGTCCGCTGCTCGATGCCGCCCACGCCGGGCCTGTACGTCGGCCGCGACGCGGTGGTGAAGGACTGGGTCGAGAGCGGCTTCGCGGGCATGACGCGCCTGCGCACCGTCCTCACCTCCGTGAACCGGCAGCCCGCCGTCGCCTTCTACCACTGGCGGGAGCGGGAGGGCGCGTACCTGCCGCTGACGATCGACGTCCTGCGCGTCACCGGCGGGGCGATCGCCGAGATCATCACGTTCCACGACGACCGGTTCCCGCGGCTCGGGCTGCCGGAGCGCCTGCCGGCGGACGGCACGGAGTAGTTCCCGGTGTGGACGCTCGCGCTGCGTGGTGGCGCGCGTGTCGCGGTGGTCGCGGCGGAGTGGTGCGACGCGTTCGGCGTCGTCACCCGCGGGCGGGTGCAGCTGGAGCTGCGCGACGGCGAGCCCGGGCCGGTCCTCGGACGTGACGCCGGGTTCTGGCTCCGCGGCACCGGCGTCCGCGCCCTGCGCAACCCCGGCCGTCGCACGGCGAAGGTGCGCATCGTCACCCCCAGGCCCAGGACCCCCACCTGCCAGTCAACACAGAATGATGGAGGAACGACATGAGCAGCATGAATGACACCGGGGTCGCCGCAGGCCCGGCATCGGGCCGGACCAGCCACACCCACCGACTCCGCAGGCTCGCCGGCACCGGCTTCATCGCCACGCTCGCGGCGATGGCGGCCACCACCCTCGCCGCCGGGCTCGCCCAGGCCGTCGGCGTCGACTTCGAGATCCCCGACGGTGGCGAGACGATCCCACTGCCCGGGTTCGCCGTGGTGACCGGCTTCTTCTCGGTCGTGGGCATCGTCATCGCCGTCGCTCTTCTTCGCTGGAGCGCTCGCCCCGCCGAGCGATTCGTGTGGACGGCGGTGTCGCTGACCGCGATCTCGTTGCTCCCGCCCCTCCTCTCCGGGGCGAACACCGCCACCACCACCGCCCTCCTCGGGCTACACCTCGTCCCCGCGACGGTGATGATCCCCACCCTGGCGCGGAGCCTCCGCACCCGGACCGATTGACGATCCCGCGACAGGACAACGCACGGCGCAAGGGCATACGCGAGCGCACTAACACATGGCCCCCGGTGCTGCCGCGCAAGGACGCGTCCGCAGCCGAACCTGACACCCGCGCCCACCGGCGGCTGCCACACCGTAGCCGTCGGGGCAGGGAGCGCTGTTTGCGACGTGGGAGGTTGGAAAGCTCACTGTCCGTGGGAAGTATCGCTGCGGGAAACTATGAGCCCGGCAGGCCCGGGGGTGCGGGGGTGTCCCCCGCAGGAGAACAGCCCTTGCGCCTTTCCGTGCGAAGCGCGGGCTTCCGCGAGGACCATTTTCACCGGCGCCCGCACACACGAGTTGTCCAGCGTCTCACATACTGCGGGCGGCCCATGGGCCTGTCCCCCGAGGTCGGCAGCGGCTGCGCCGGGGTCAGCGGCCGGGGGGCAGGTGGGTTTGCAGGTGGGGGGTGAAGGTTGGGAAGTCGGTGGCCAGTTGGTCGGGTGTCCAGCCGCCCTCTCGGTGGGTGACGAAGGCTTCCTTGGGGTGGGACCAGATGGTGAATCTGTCGCCGCCGAAGCCGAAGTACTGGCCTGTTATTCCGGTGGACTCGTCGGAGGAGAGGTAGACGACGAGGGGGGCTACGTCCTGGACGGTGCCGATGCCGCGGTGGCGGAGGTCGGGGGGGATGGGGGCGCCGTTCTCGGCCGCGGCGACGGCTTCGGTCAGGCTTGGGATGGTGGCGGCCATGCGGGTGAGGGCGGTGGGGACGATCGCGTTGACGGTCACGTCGAGTTTGGCCAGCTCGATGGACCAGACGCGGACCATGGCGATGATGGCGGCCTTGGAGGCGGCGTAGGCGGTCTGGCCGAAGCTGCCGTACTGGCCCGCGGGGGAGCCTACGAGGATCAGGCGGCCGCCGTCGCCTTGCTCGCGGAAGCGGGCGGCGGCGGCGCGGCCGCAGGTGAAGGTGCCGCGGACGTGGCTGTTCACCACCAGGTCGAACTCCTCGTCCGTCACCTTGCCGAGGGTGCGGTCGCGGAGCGCGCCGGCGTTGGTGCACATCACGTCCAGGCGGCCGAACTCCGTCACGGCGCGCCGGACCAGGGCGTCCGCCGATTCGGCGGTGCCGACGGCGCAGACCTCGGCGACGGCTCGGCCGCCGGCCTCAGTGATCGCGTCCGCGGTCTCCTTCGCCACGTCGCCGTCGATGTCGTTGACGACCACGGCGGCGCCCGCGGCGGCCAGCGCCTCGGCGTACGCGCGGCCGAGGCCTCGCCCCGATCCGGTGACGATCGCGACCTTGTCGTTGAGTCGCACGGTCTTCCTTTCTACGACGAACCGTGAGGCGCACCCCGGTCGGTGTGCCACCGCCCGGGGTGCGCTTGAGGGCGGGGTCAGTCGCTGATCTTTATGTTGGCGAAGTCGTAGTCGCCCGCTGCCGGGACCTCCATGCCGGTGACGCCCTTGCGGAAGGCGGCCACGTAGGTCACGCCGCAGACCGGCACCACCGGCGGGCCCGCTTCGAGCACCTTCTTGGAGATCTCCCGCATGGGGGCGGCGCGCTGGGTCACGTCGTCGTCGACCCTCGCCTCGGCCAGCAGCTTGGCGCCGCCGGGCAGATCGAAGCCGCCGGGGTTGTAGAGGCCGCCCTTGAGGTAGAAGTCGGCGACGAACTGGCTCGGGTCGGGGCGCCCGGCCTGGACCAGTGCGACGGTGGCGGTGAACTTGCCGGTGCGGCGGGCGGACACCATCTGCTGGAACTCCAGGACCTTGATGGTGACCTTGATGCCGACCTGCTGGAGCTGGGCCTGGAGTGCCTGCGCCAGGGTCTGGTAGGAGGTGTTGGGGCCGACCTCGAACACCATCTCGAAGCCGTCGGGGTAGCCCGCCTCGGCGAGCAGCTGCTTCGCCTTGGCGGGGTCGTAGTACGGCTTGACGTCGTTCAGCTCGGGGGCGTTCGCCCAGAAGCCCTGCTGGAACGGCTGCACGGACGGGGAGCAGATACCGGCGTACAGGTTCTTGCTGATCGACTCGCGGTCGATGGCGTACAGCAACGCCTGCCGGACCTTCGGGTCGCTCAGCTTGTCGTTGGCGGTGTTCAGCAGGATGCCGTTGAACGTGGTGTTCGGGCCCTTGATCACGGTCAGGCCGGCCGCCTCGGACTCCTTGATCTGGCTGGGCGTGATGGACGTGCCGTCCGCCTGGCCCGACTTGACCGCGCGCAGCCGGGTGGACTCGTCGGAGTAGACCGCCATCTCGATGCCGCCGATGGTCGTCCTCTTCGCGTCCCAGTAGCCGTCGAACTTCTTGAAGGTGACCTTGCCCTCGGTGAGGGCGTCCACCTGGAACGGCCCGGTGCCGACCGGCTTGCCCGCCAGGCCGGGATCGGCGAGCGCGCCCGGCGCGACCACGATGCCCGCCTCGCCGGCCAGTACGTTGATCATGTAGCCGGACGGCTGCTTGAAGGTCAGCTTGACCTGGTCGGGGGCGAGCACATCGACCTTCTCGATACCGGAGAGGGTGCCCGCCAGGGCGCCTTCCTTCTTGAACGCCTCCAGGGACGCCTTGACGGCCTCCCCGTCGAGCTCCTCGCCGTTGTGGAACTTCACGCCGTGCCGCAGGGTGAAGGTGATCGTCTTGTTCTCGTCGGCGAGCTTCCACTCGGTGGCGAGGCCCGGCGCGATGTCCCCGGCGGGGGTGCGCAGGATCAGGCTCTCGTAGACGACGTCCAGGAACACCGGGTCCAGCGGCCCCGACTTGCGGGGGTCGAAGGAGGTCGGCATGCCCGGCACCGCCCACCTCAGGACGGCGCCGCCGTCGTTGCCGCCGGAACTCCCCCCGGGACTCCCGCCGGTCGTGCCACCGCCCCCGCATCCTGCGAGCACGAGGCCTGCTGCGAGGACCACACCGGCCGATTTGACTGACGCTCGTTTCACGGCCTTGCCTCCATGTTTCAGAGTCGAGCGTGACGCGCTCGATGAACACTCGCGGAGCTTTCCCGGCTCGGTCCCCGACGTGTCGGCCCGGATCCGCTTCTTCGTTTCCGTCGGCGGCTGACGCCGCTGTCCGGTCCTTGCGCGGTGGCGCCGCGTGTGGCGCCACCGGGTCCGCCCGCGGCTATTTGCCGCGCAAGCGCTCGCCGGCGATGGCGGCGCCTTCGGCGAGCGCGCGCAGCTTCGCCCAGACGATCTCCTCGTGCCCCACCCGGGAACCCATCCCGCAGTCGGTGCCCGCCTGGAGGTTCTCCTTGCCGATCACGCCGGCGTAGCCGACCAGCCGCTCGGCGACCAGCTGAGGGTGTTCGACCAGGTCGGTGGCGTGGCCGACCACGCCGGGGATGAGGATCTTGCCTTCGGGCAGCTTCACGTCCTCCCACACCCGCCACTCGTGCGCGTGCCGGACGTTGCTCGCCTCGACGGCGTACGCCTGCGCGTTGACCTTCACGAGCAGGTCGGCGATGTGCTCCAGCCCGATGTCCTGGGTGTGCGGCCGGTGGCCGCTGCCCCAGCAGGTGTGCATCCGGATCTGCTCGGCGGGCAGCCCGGCGACGCTGTGGTTGATCACTTCGACCGCCGACTCAAGGTAGCGGCGCAGGTCGGCCACCGTCCACGTGGGGTGGAACTGCCAGGTGGTGGCGAACTCCGGCTCGTCGATCTGCAGGATCAGACCGGCGTCGGTGATCGCCTTGTACTCTTCGCGGAGCGCCTCGGCGACCGCGAACATGTACTCCTCCTCGCTCGCGTAGTGCGCGTTCCTGGCGCCCGCGCCCAGGCTGAGCGGGCCGAGCGCGGCGATGAAGCCGTCCGCCTCCCGGCCTTCCAGGGCCGTCTTCATCGCGGCGATGTCGGCCGCGATGGCGTCCTGGCCGATGTAGGTGATCGGGGACGTGCACACCCGGCCGCTGACAGGCATCTTGGGCACCGCGCCGGGTGTGGCGAATCCCGGCCGGATCGGGCCGCCCGATCCCATCAGCCACAGCCCGGAGGCGTACGTGCCGGGGAAATCGGCCTTGTCCCGGGCGGCCACCCACTCGCGCTTCGGCGGCACGGCGGGGTCGATGGGCAGGGTCTCCCAGCCGGTGACCCGGGCGTGGATGTAGCCGCTGTAGTGGGACATGTTGGCGGCCTTGACGTACTCCCCGTCGTTGACGGTGTCCAGGCCGCAGTCGATCTGGAGGTCGACGACCTCGCGTACCGCGTGCGGGAGCCGTTCGTCGATCGCCGCCCGGGCCGCCTGACCCTGGGCGATGAGCTCGTCCAGGTCCTTCGGCCGGGGCAGGTTGCCGCCGTGCGTGCTGAGAATCCGATCCTCGCTGCGCCTCATCTGTGTCCTTTGACCGAGGTGTCGTCCCCCGCGCCGGCGCGGGAGAACTTCTGGATTTGATGCCGTCCGCAGGACCGGTCGACCAGCCCTGGCCTGACGGCGAAGCTGTAGGTGACCTCGGCGACGTACAGGTCGCCGCGGGAGTCCAGCGCGATGCCGTGCGGGGCGATGAAGTCGCCGGTCCCGGCGGGCCCGCCGCCGGAGTCCCCCCAGCGCTCGATGACGCCGCCGTCCGGGCCGAGCACGGAGAGCCGGGACATGCGGTGCTCGGGTGTCGCGCCGTGGACGAACGACCTGGTGCCCTTCGGCCGCCACAGTTCGGCGACCAGGACGGTGCCGTCCGGCGCGGCGACCAGCGCGCAGGGGCGGCGCACGTCCGTCCACGCCTCGGCGAAGCGGCCGTCGAGGTCGAAGACCTGGATGCGGTCGTTCTCCCGGTCGCCGACCAGCACCCTGCCGTCCGGGGTGATGTCCAGGCAGTGCGGCAGGTGGAACTGGCCGGGACCGGTGCCGATCTCACCCCAGGACCGGATCAGCTCCCCGTCCGGGGAGAACCGGTGCACGCGACAGTTGCCGTACCCATCGGTCACGTAAAGGTCGCCGTCCGGGCCGACGGCCAGGTCTGTGCAGCGGTTGAACGGGCCGGCGGGCCGGCGCACCCGTTCCACGCCGTGCACGTCCACCGGGCCGCCGGAGACGTACCCGGTGCCGGACGGCACGCCGGGGGTGCCGATGGTCAGCAGCAGTTCTCCCTCGGGGGTGAACCTGCGCACCGTGTGGTCGCCCGCGTCGACGCAGTAGACCGTGCCGTCCGGGCCGACGGTCAGCCCGTGCGGCATGGTGAACAGGCCGAGCCCGAAGGATCGGACGAACGTGCCGTCCCGCTCGTACACCAGGACCTGGTGGTCGAACCGGGTGAACAGGTAGACGCGGTCGCCGGCGTCCACGTCCACCGCGGTCACGTCGGCGTGCCGCAGGCCGTCCGGCAGGCGCTCCCAGTCGCCGCCGGCCAGGAAGCGGTGATGCTCGCCGCGGATCACGACGGCACCTCCGCGCTCCGGGGCGCCGGCAGCCAGCCCCACGGGTGCGGGCCCCACACCGGCGGCACCAGCTCTCCGGCGCGGACGGTGTGCACCGGGACGAGGCCGTATCCGCCGTGAAAGGTCTCCTGCGCGGTGTCGACGAACTCGAAGTCCCCCTCGACGAGGTCCAGCACGGTCAGGTCGGCCTCCCGGCCGGCGGCCACCGCGCCGAGCTCGTGTTCCAGGCCGAGCGCGCGGGCCGCGTTCACGGTGGTCATGCGCACCACGTCGGACAGGTCGTAGCCGACGGCCATGAACTTCGCCATGCATTCGAGCAGCGAGTGGAACGTCTCCCCGGCCGCGGTCAGGTCGCTGCTGACGGTGTCCGGCGCGAGTCCCAGCTCGCGCTGCTCGCGGGCCACCCGGTAGCCGAAGTTGCCCCGGCCGAGCGCGGAGTCCAGCACGATGCCCCGTTCCCTGGCTGCGGTCAGGGCGGGCATCATCCGGTCCGCGGCGGCCATGACGCCGCCGTGGTTGGGCGTGCACAGGTGGGTGATGATGTCGCCGCGGTCCAGCTGCTCGATGACGAACCGGGTGACCGGGGTGAGCCGCTCCGGCTCCGGGCGCCGCCGCGCGGACAGGTCGCCGATGTGCACCATCAGCGGCACCCCGTGCTCGCGGGCCACGCCCTTGGCGGCTTCGAAGATCTCCTTGCCGTGCTCGGCCACCAGGGGCCCGACCAGCCGCAGCTTGACGCCCTGGACCAGGCCGGGGTTCGCCGCCACGCACTTGGCGATGGCGCCGGGGTCGATGTCGTCCAGGGCGTTGACGTCGACCATGGTGGGCATGCTGTGCGCGTGGCTGGCGATGTTCAGGTACGGCACGATCCGCGTGCGCGCCCTCGGCTGGATGTAGGCGGAGAAGACGCCGATGCCGGACACGCCGACCGAGCCCGCGTCCACCAGCGTGGTGACCCCCGATCCGACGCCGACGACGTCCGGGTCGCAGCCCTCCATGCCGACGCCGGGGGTGATGGCCCCGTGCGCGACGTGCGTGTGCAGGTCGATCAGGCCGGGCACCACGTACCGCCCGGGGCCGCTCGCGTCGATCACCCGGCGGGCCGAGGCGGCCGGGATGTCCTCGCGCAGCGCGCTGATCCGGCCGCCGGTGATCGCCACGTCCACGACGCGGTCGACGGACTGTCCGGGATCCAGGACCCGGCCGCCCTTGATCAGCAGGTCGTACTCCATCGTCTCTCCTATCGGTGCCACACGGCGCACGTCCTGTGCGGGGCGGCCGCGGGTCAGAAGTGGTCCCATCCCGGCGGCAGCGCGTCCAGCTGGACGGCGCCGCCGCGCGCCGGCCCGTCCACCGCGCCGGCCAGGCCGATCCGGTTCAGCACCTCGCGCGCGTCGGCGCCGGGGCGGCGGACCGGCGCGCCCAGCCGGGGCGGGGTGCCGTGGACGGAGATGGCGATGCCGGGCATCACCACCTCGCCGACCTCCTCGGAGATCTGGCTGACGCTCAGCCCGCGGGACCTGGCCCACGGCTCGGTCATCAGCTCGCCGAGCGAGGTGACCCGGTGCGCGCCCGCGCCCGCGGCGACCAGCCGCGAGATCCAGCCGGACGTACCCGCCGCGCGGAAGGCGGCGGCCAGCGCCGCGGTGAGCATCTCGGGGTCGGTGTCCGCGTCCAGTCCGGCCAGCGCCTCGGTCAGGCCGGGGACCGCGCGCAGGGCGGGCAGTTGCCCGGCCGTCGCGCCGAGGTAGAACCAGCCGTCGGCGGCCTGGTAGAAGCGCTGCCACGGGCTCGGGCCGAGCGCGGCGGGGCCGAGCGCGGCGGGGCCGTGTGGCCCGTCCGGGCGCCGATCGGGAGGGCGGTCGGGGGCCGGGGCCTCGCCGGTGCGGTCGCGCCGGGCGGGGCGCACCGCGTACCTGGCCTGCTGGTGGAGGCCGGTCTGGGTCAGCGAGGCGTGGACGTGCTGTCCGGCCCCGGTGGTCTCCAGCCGGTAGAGGCCGAGCGCCGCCGCGAACGCCGCCAGGGTGCCGGTGCCGTAGTCCAGCACGTTGTACGGCCCGAAGACGGCCGGTGGCCCGTCGCCGCCCGTCCTGGCCATGATGCCGGTGGCCGCCTGGCCCTGGGTCTCGTATCCCCGGCGGCCCGACCACGGCCCGCCCACCCCGAAACAGCCGACCGAGACGTAGACGATGTCCGGGCGGCGGGCCCGTACGTGCTCGTAGCCGAGGCCGTAGCCGTCCGCGGTGGGGCCGGGGAAGTTGTGCGTGAGCACGTCGGCCTCGTCGATGAGCCGCCACAGGATCCGCCGGCCCTCCTCGGACTTCACGTCCAGCAGGACGGTGCGTTTGCCCCGGTTGACGAAGCCGTGCGCGCCGACCCGCCGGTGCGGCGCGTTGACCTTGACCACCTCGGCGCCGAACTCGGCCAGGATGCGCCCGGCGCTCGGCCCGGCCAGGATCTGGGTCAGGTCGACGACCTTCCGGCCCTGGTAGGGCAGGCCGCCGTCCCCGGGCCGGGCCGGCGGCGCGGCGGGGGCCGGTGCGGCGAGCTCGGCCAGGATCTCCGCGCGGTCCGCGTCGGGCAGGCCGCGGGGCCGTGCGGTCGTGGCGGGGGTGTCGGAGAGCCAGACCGCGGGGCCGGGCATGGCCGTCGGGCCGAGCAGCGGGTCCTCCAGCACGACCACCTCGCCGCCGGTGAGCGCGTGCTCGGTGTCCAGCCACTCCTCGGTGGTCCTCACCATGGCCAGCGGCACCCCGGCCGCGACGGCCAGCTCCTCCCACTCCTTCGCCGGGCGGGTCAGGAACAACGCGGTCAGCCGCTCCCCCAGCAGGACGCGCAGTTCCGGCTCGCGGTCCATCCGGGGGCGGTCGGTCAGGCCCTCGCCGGCCCACGCGGCCACCCCGGCCGCCTGCAGGAACCAGGTGAGGAAGCGGGTGGTGGCGCCGATCGGGTTGAACTGCACGTACCTGCCGTCGGCGCAGCGGTAGGTGCCGCTGCCGTTGGCGCTGATCGCGCGTTCCGGCTCCAGCCCGCGTGCCGTCGGGTAGGCGCCGCTGCCGCCGACGGCCTCGAACATCGCGTTGAACAGCGGCACCTCGACGCGGTCCCCACGGCCGGTGCGGTGCCGCGCGGTGAGCGCGGCCACCACCGCGAAGGCGCCGCAGAACGCCGCGAAGTTGGACGCCACCGGGATCGCGGAGTACGTCGGGCGGGTGGGGTCCCAGCCCTTGGGCACGTACCCGGCCCTGATCCGGCAGTTGCCGGTGGCCGCCGCGACGACGCCCTCCCAGCCGGGCACTCCGGCCCGCGGGTCGTCGGCGCCGAAGCCGGGCAGCGAGCAGTAGACCAGCCGTGGGGCGGTCGCGCGCAGCTCCGCCCAGCCGAGCCCGAGCCGGTCCATCACGCCGGGGCGGAAGTTCTCGATGAGCACGTCGGCCCGCCGGACCAGTTCCCGGGCGGTGGCCAGGCCGTCCGGGTCCTTCAGGTCGAGGGTGACGCGCCGTTTGTTCCGGTTGAAGAAGGCGTCGGCGTCGTCGGGGACGGTCCCCGGACGGTCGACGTGGACCACGTCGGCGCCCTGGTCGGCGAGCATCAGCGCGGCCAGCGGCCCCGCGACGTAGTGGCCGAAGTCGACGACCCGGACGCCGGTCAGCGCCCCGCCGGCCGGTCGGGGTTCGGTGTCGCTCATCGCACGGTCTCCTGGGGGTCGGACCGGAGTTCCGCCGGTGCGCCGTCGCGGGGCGGATCGGCGGGGGCGCCCGGCCTCACGGACGCACCGGCCGACGGGCCGGGACTCACGGATGCATCGGCTGAGGTGACAGGCTTCGCGGACGCGTCGGCCGGGGTGACGGACGTGCCCGGGGCCAGGGACGCACCGGCCGGGGCGGTGGTGTCCGCCGAGGTGCCGCCTGGCTGGTGGAGCAGGCAGGCCACCCGGTGCCCGTCGGCGACCTGGAGCAGCGGCGGGTCCTGCCGGGAGCACTCGGCCATCGCCACCGGGCAGCGGGTGTGAAACCGGCAGCCCGAGGGCGGGGCGGCCGGGTCGGGCAGGTCGCCCTGGAGCACGGTCCTGCGCCGGGCCCGCTGCGCGTGCGGGTCGGGCAGCGGCACCGCCGACAGCAGCGCCTTGGTGTAGGGGTGCAGGGGGGCCTCCGCGATCCGCGCGGCCGGGCCCTCCTCCACGATCCTGCCCAGGTACATCACCGCGATCCGGTGCGACAGGTGCCTGACGGTGGCGAAGTCGTGCGAGACCAGCACCATCGCCTGGCCGGTGTCCTCCTGGATGGACAGCAGCAGGTTGAGGATCTCCGACCGGGTGGACAGGTCCAGCGCGGAGGTCGGCTCGTCCGCCACCAGCACGCCGGGCGACAGCGCCAGGGCTCGCGCGATGCAGACCCGCTGCCGCTGCCCGCCGGACAGCTCGTCGGGGTAGCGGTCCACGAACGCCGGGTCCAGCGCCACCCGCGTCAGCAGGGCCGCCGCCCGGTCGCGCATCTCGCCCCGGCCGATCCGGCCGTGCACCAGCAGTGGCTCCGCCACGGCGTGGCCGACCGTCTTGGTCGGGTCGAGCGCGCCGTAGGGGTCCTGGAAGATGACCTGGAGGCGCGCGCGCATCTCCTTCAGCTCACGGCCCTTGGCCCGGCTGACGTCCTTGCCCTCCACCTCGACGGTGCCCCGGTCGGGGGTGAGCAGCCGCGCCATCAACCGGCCCACGGTGGTCTTGCCCGACCCGGACTCGCCGACGATGCCGAGGGTGGTCCCGGCCCGCACCTCCAGGTCCACCCCGTCCACGGCGCGGACGCTCTCCAGCGTCCGGCCGAACAGGCCGCGGCGCAGCGGGAACGACTTGGACAGGCCCTGAACCCGCAGGGCCACGTGATCCTCAGCCACCGAGGGCTCCCTTGAGCGTCAGGTCGCCGGAGGAGACGCGGCCGCACCGGGTGCGTCGGCCGTCGCCCAGCGGGGCGTCCACCTGGGGTTCCCGGCATCCGGGCTCCACGGCGTGCGCGCAGCGCGGCTCGAACCGGCACCCGGCGGGGAACCGCCCGGCGGACGGCACCCGGCCCGGGATCACCGCGAGCCGCGACCGGGCCTGCCCGACCTGCGGCACCGCGGACAGCAGTGCGCTGGAGTAGGGGTGCCGGGGGTCGTAGAACAGGCCGTCCACGGGGGTCCGCTCGGCGATGTGCCCGGCGTACATGACGACCACGTCGTCGCAGAAGTCGGCGACCACGCCGAGGTCGTGGGTGACGAGGAGGACGGCCAGGTCGAGGTCGCGTCGCAGGTCCCGCAGCAGGGCCAGGATCTCGGCCTGGATGGTGACGTCCAGCGCGGTGGTCGGCTCGTCGGCGATCACCAGTTTCGGTTCGCAGGCGATGGCCGCCGCGATCATGACGCGCTGCTGCATGCCGCCGCTCATCTCGTGCGGGTAGGAGCCGATCCGCCGGGCGGCGTTGGGGATGCCGACCCGTTCCAGCAGCTCGCGGGCCTTGCCCAGCGCGACCCGGCGCCGTTCGCCGAGGTGCAGCCGCCGCGCCTCGGCGATCTGGTCGCCGACCGTCATCGTCGGGTTGAGGCTGCTCATCGGCTCCTGGAAGACCATGCCGACGGGCCCGCCGCGGATCCGGCGCAGCCGCCGGGGGGTGCACCGGAGCAGGTCGACGCCGTCGAACCACACCGATCCGGCCGAGACCCGGACGGTGGGGGGCAGCAGGCCCAGGATGGACATCGAGGTCAGCGTCTTGCCGCAGCCGGACTCGCCGATCAGCGCGGTGGACCGGCCCTCGCGCACCTGGAAGGTGACGTCCTCCACCAGGCCGCGCTGGACCGCGCCGCCCGGCAGGTCGATGGTGAGCCCTTCCACCGACAGCAGCGGCCGGTCTCCGGCGTCGTCCGCGGCGTCGCCCGTGTCGTGCCGTCCCTGGGTCATACGCCTCTCCTGAGTCCGACCGCGTCGCGGATCGCGTCACCGATGGTGTTGAAGGCCAGCACCGTGAAGACCATCGCGATCCCGGGGGGTACCACCGAGTAGGGCGCGTCGAATTGGTTGGTGTAGGCGGCCTTCAGCATCGAGCCCCAGCTGGCGCTGGGTGGCTGCACGCCGAGCCCGATGAAGCTCAGGCTCGCCTCGGCCAGCAGCGCCACGCCCATCAGGATGGTCACCTGGACCAGCAGCGGGGCGGCGATGTTGGGGAGGATGTGCACCCACAGGGTCCGCCGGGTGGGCGAGCCGATCGCCACCGCGGAGTGGACGAAGGTCTCCTCGGCCACCGCCAGGGTGGCGCCGCGCACCACCCGGAACAGGCCCGGCGCGAAGATGATGCCGATCGCCACCATCGCGTTGACCAGGCCGGGGCCGAGCACCGCCACGATGGCCAGCGCGCCGACCAGCGCGGGCAGGCTGAGGATGGTGTCGGCCAGCCGTCCGGCGACGGCGTCCACGACGCCCCGGCGCAGCCCGGCCCACAGCCCGAGCGGCAGGCCGATGACCAGCGCGACGCCCACCGAGATGAGCGGCGCGGCCAGGGCGATCCTGGACGCCTGGATGATGCGGCTGGCCACGTCCCGGCCGAACTCGTCGGTGCCGAGCAGGTGGGACCAGCTCAGCCCGGCGAATCTCTGGCCGAGGTTCTGCGCGTCCGGGTCGTGCGGGTAGATCAGCGGGGCGGCGACGGCGAGGAGGACCAGCAGGGCCACGAACCCGACGGCGATCGCGCTGGACGGGCGGCGCAGTACGGTCCGGACGATCCTGGCGGCCTGGGAGCTTCCGCGGATCTGTGAGCTTCGGATGGTCTGTGGGCTTCTGGTGGCGGTTGTCATGCCGTGCGCACCTTCGGATTGATCCAGCCGTAGGCCAGGTCCACGACGAGGTTGATGAGGACGACGACGACTGCGCTGAGCAGCACGTACGCCTGGATCACCGGGTAGTTCCGCTGGAACACCGAGTTGATGGCCAGGGTGCCGAGGCCGGAGATGCCGAACACGGCCTCGATCACGATCACGCCGCCGAGCATCCGCCCGGCCTGCAGGCCGAGCACCGTCACCACCGGGATGGCGGCGTTGCGCAGGATGTGCCGCCGGACCAGCCAGGCGCCGGACGCTCCCCTGGCCCGCGCGGTGCGCACGTACGGCCTGGTGAGCACGTCGGCCACGCACCCGCGGGTGTGCCGGGCCAGTTCCGCCGCGGTGGCCAGCCCGAGGGCCGTCGAGGGGAGGATGACGTGCGACAGCCAGGTGCCGAAGCCCTCCCCCATCTCCACGTACCCGGTGGCCGGTAACCAGTTGTTGGTGAGCGAGAAGAAGGACACCAGCACCATCGCCAGCCAGAAGCTCGGCATCGCGATGCCGAGGGTGGCCAGGGTGGAGACGGCGCGGTCCAGACGGCTGCCCTGCGTCAGGCCCGCCACGGTGCCGGCCGTCACCCCGATCAGCACCGCGACGACGATGGCCAGGATGGCGATGACCAGGGTCGCCGGGGCCGCCTCCGAGATCGACGTGACCACCGACTTGTCGGAGAACAAGGAGTGGCCGAGGTCGCCGCGGACCACGCCGGACAGCCACGTGAAGTACTGCTCCAGGACGGGCCGGTCCAGCCCGAGTTCGGTGCGGATGCGTTGCACGTCGGCGACGGTGGCGTTCTCGCCCGCGATCACCTCGGCCGGGTCTCCGGGAATGAGGTACACGAGCAGGAAGGTGAGGACGGACACCAGCCACAGCACCAACAGGCCGCCACCGAGCCGACGAATGATCATGCGAGTG
This sequence comes from Sphaerisporangium aureirubrum, assembly GCF_042658925.1. NCBI lineage: Bacteria > Bacillati > Actinomycetota > Actinomycetes > Streptosporangiales > Streptosporangiaceae > Sphaerisporangium > Sphaerisporangium aureirubrum. The sequence goes on along the minus strand of NZ_JBHSRF010000037.1, from coordinate 54,806 downwards.
CTCATCGTCACCTCCGTTCAGCGCCGCGCAGGGGCGGAAACCACCCTTGGCGGCGCGATTTCCGCCGCCACCGACGCTCAAGCCCTCCACTCGTCTTGTCCGATAGTTGGACAAAACGTTTGATATTTGTTAAGTATGCTGCCCTGTGGGCTACTTGCCGTCAAGGGATACGGGCGTGTGAATCCGCAATGTCCGGACTGTTACAAACCCCCGGGCGAGGTCGAAGGCGGGTCGGAGTCGGACGCGGCGGGCCCGGGACACGACACGGGCCGGATCACGGTGGACGGCGGGTGACGGCGTCACCCTCGCCGGTCACCTGCGTGAGCGACGGCGGGGAGACGGGGGCCAGACCCACGTATAGCCGACCCCCCGCGGCCGGCACTTTGGGTTCCGGCACAATATGGCCGGTCGCTCTTTGGTGCCGAGCATATGGAAACCTCACCCCTCATCCCTAGGATGCGCAGATGGCCGTACCTCCCACATCCGCCGGCCTGTCCCCCGTCACCAGCGAGTTCGGCGACATCAGCCAGGAGAACCGCACGCTCCGCGACCTGGTGGAGATCTACCGGCACCTGTCCGGCCTGGCCCTGCAGGACGCCGACATCGGCGCCGTCGCCCAGCTCATCGCCCGCCGGACCTCGGTGACCGTCGCGGTCATCAGCCAGAAGATGGGCATCCTGGCCGCCGCCGCACCCGGCGAGAGCTACGAGAACTCCGTGCGGTACGTGCACGACCACCTCATCCACCCCCGGCTCGCGCACATGGTGGCGATGGCCGGCAAGACCCGGCGCGCGCTGCGCCTGCCCGACCCCGCCCGCGGCCGGGCCCGCGTCGTCGCTCCCATCCTGGTCGGCGACACCGTCCCCGCGTACCTCGTCTCCCTGGTCGCGGACGCGCCCGAGCAGGGCGAGGACATCCACCTGATGATCGCCGAGCACGCCGCGACCATCTGCGGGGTCGTCCTGGCCCGCGAGCGGGTCATCTCCACGGCGGGAAGCCAGGTGCGCGACGACCTCGTCGAGGGCCTGCTGTCCGGCTCCGGGCGGGACAACGACGAGGTGGTGCGCTGGGCGCAGCACCTCGGCTTCGACAGCGAGCGGGAGCACCGCGTGCTGTCCATCGCCATCGAGGCGCCGCCGGGCGACACCGAGCGGAGCGCGCTGGTCGCCGAACGCGCGGCCGGCGCGACCGCGCGGATGTTCGTCGCCCAGTCACCCGACGCGATCACCGCGATCCGGGGCCGGGAGGTGGTCGTCCTGCTGGCCGAGCCGTCCACGCCCGGAGCCGGCACCCGGGCCGGTCAGCTCGGCGCGCTCTGCGTGCAGCGGCTCGGCGCGCTCTTCCCCGACGTCGGGGTCTGCATCGGCGTCGGCGGCACGTTCCACGAGCCCGCCCACATCGCCCGCTCCTACGAGGAGGCGCGGCGCACCAACGAGGCGATCCGGCGGCTCGGGCGGCGGGGCGCGGTGGTCGCGTTCGACACCCTCGGCATCAGCCGCCTGCTGCTCCAGGTGCCCGACCCCGAGTCGCTGCGCGAGTTCGCCACCGACGTCCTCGGCGAGGTGCTGCGGCACGAGCAGGAGTACAACTCCAAGTTCGTCGCGACGCTCAAGTGCTACTTCCAGGAGAACGACAGCCCGCGGCGCGCCGCGGAGCTGCTGCACGTGCACCCCAACACGGTCACCTACCGGGTCCGGCGGGTCGAGGAGATCACCGGCCTGAACCTGGACGACTACCGGGACCGGCTGGCCGTGCAGGTCGCCCTGGAGATCCTGGAGACCCTCGGCGAGGCGGGGCTGTGACTCAGCGTCCGGGCCGGCGCGCGGTGACCACGGCCGCAGCCGAGTAGACGATGCCCTCCGCCCGGGAGGAGTCGATGTACCGGGGGATCCAGTTCTCCTCGTCGTCGATCAGGCTCGCGCCCCAGCCGTAGCAGACGTCGAAACCCGTCGAGGCGCGCACCCGGAACAGCAGCATGTTGTCCGAGAGGCGGCGCCCGGGGCTGACGAAGGCGTCCATCTCACGCTCCGCGAGGTCCCAGGCGATCTCGACCTCCTCCAGGGTGGCCGTCTCGATCATCAGGTGTTCCAGCCGGAGCTCGTCGCCGCCCTCCAGCAGGGCGATGCTGTGGTGGCGGGGGTTGCAGCGCAGGAACCACATCTCGCCGTGGGGGCGCCCCAGGTTGATGGCGTCGGAGACCTTCATCCCCATCACGTCGCGGTAGAAGTCCAGCCCTCGTTGCAGGTCGGGCACGCGGAGCGCGACGAAGCCCAGCCCGAGGCCGCCGGTGACCGCCCGCGAGGTGGGGCGCTGTCCCCGGTAGGAGCCCGGCACCTCCCGCTGGCCGGTGAACAGCTCGTGCCGCAGGCCGAAGGGGTCGGTGAAGGAGACGAGCCGCCGCACCGCGCGCTCGGCGCAGAGCCGCTCGGTGCCCTGCTCCACCGCGTACCCGGCCGCCGCCACACGGGCCGCCTCCTCCGCCAGCGCGGCCTCGTCGCCCAGGTCCCAGCCGAGGTAGAGCAGCCGGTCCGGCCCGCCGGGGTGCACCGCCAGCCGGTACGCGCGGTCGCACCAGCGCACCCGGACCGTGCCGCCGGGGAGCCGGTCCGCCTCGAAACCGAAGACCTTCGGGCCGAAATCCAGCCAGTCCGGTGCCGACGCGGACTGCGCGCCGACATATCCGAGACTCCGCATACCGCTTCCCCTCGTGCCTGCGGCGCACTTGTGCGCCGCCACAAGAGTACGCGGCCCCGTTCCACGGGACGGGGCGGGACGAACCGGGCACCGGGCCCGGTGCGCACGGTGGTGCCGGCGAGCACCGGCTTCTCCGGTTCTCTGCGCGGCCGGCCCGCCGGCTCGTTCTCCACGCGAGCGGCCCCCGGTTCGTTCTCTACGCGGCCGGGCCCGCCGGTTCGCGGGGCGCGTGGCCGAGTGCCGCGCGCAGCACCGGCTCGATGCCGGCGGACGCCGCCGTGCCGTGCGCCGCGGCCAGCCGCGCGAGGTCCGCCTCGGCGTCGATGCCCCATCCCTGGGCGCCGTCGACCTCCAGCACCAGGGTGGCGATCAGCGTGCCGAGCTGGGCGGCCCGCACCGGCTCCAGGCCGCCGCCCACCCCGGCCAGGAACCCGGCCCGGAAGCCGTCGCCCACGCCGGTCGGGTCCACCACGCTCGTGGCCGGCACCGCCCCGACGTGCGACTCGATGCCGTCCGGGCCGGCGACGAGGACGCCCTTGTCGCCCAGGGTGGTGATCCGCAGGCCCACCCGGCGGGTGATCTCGGCGGCGTCCCAGCCGGTCTTGCGCAGCAGCAGCTCGAACTCGTACTCGTTGCAGAACAGGTACCGGGCGCCGTCCACCAGCTCGCGGCACTCGTCGCCGGACAGGCGGGGCAGCTGCTGGGAGGGGTCGGCCGCGAACGCCACGCCGAGCCTTCTGGCGGTCCTCGTGTGCCCGACCATCGCGGCCGGGTCGGTGGCGCCCACCAGCACCAGCTCGATCCCGCGCCGGGCCACGATCGGCGCCAGGTCGATGTTCCTGGTCTCGGTCATCGCGCCCGGGTAGAAGGACGCGAGCTGACACTGGTCGTCGTCGGTGGTGCAGGTGAACCGGGGGGTGTGCGCCCGGTCCACCACCCGTACCTCGCCGCACTCCACCCCGTGCGCCGAAAGGGCCGCCCGGTACTCGGCGAAGTCGGCGCCGACGGATCCCACCAGCACCGGCCGCTGGCCGAGCACGCCCATGCCGAAAGCGATGTTGGCGCCGACCCCGCCGCGGTACACGACGAGCCCGTCCACCAGGAAGCTGAGTGACAGCCGGTCCAGCCGGTCGGCCACGATGTGGTCGGCGAAGCGGCCGGGGAAATGCATCAGGTGGTCGGTCGCGATCGATCCGATCACCGCGGTTGCGCCGACGCGCACGGCTCCTCCTGGAGGCTTGGTTCAGAAGACGATCGTGGTGCGGCCGTTCACCAGCACGCGGTCCTCGCAGTGCCAGGCGACGGCGCGGGCGAGCACGGTCCGTTCCAGGTCGGCGCCGCGGCGGCGCAGCCGCAGGACGTCGTCGCGGTGCGAGACCCGGGCCACGTCCTGCTCGATGATCGGGCCCTCGTCCAGTTCCTCGGTGGCGTAGTGGGCGGTGGCGCCGATGAGCTTCACGCCGCGTTCCCTGGCCCGCTCGTACGGCCCGGCCCCGGCGAACGCCGGCAGGAAGGAGTGGTGGATGTTGATCACCGGGACCCCCGCCCCGGCCAGGAAGTCACCGGAGAGCACCTGCATGTACCGGGCCAGCACGATCAGGTCGACCCGGCCGCGGAGCAGGTCCAGCTGGCGCCGCTCGGCCTCCGGTCTGGTCTGCCTGGTCACCGGGATGTGCGCGTACGGCACCCCGAAGCGCGCCACGTCGCCGGCCAGGTCCGGATGGTTGGACACCACCTGGACCACGTCGACGGGCAGCTCGCCCCGGCGGGTCCGCCACAGCAGGTCGAGCAGGCAGTGGTCGTGCCGCGACACCAGCAGTGCCACCCGGGCCGGCGTCCCGGCGTCCCGGAAGCGGTAGCTGGCGCCGAACCGCGGCGCTATCTCCTCGCCGAAGCCGCGCTCCAGGGCGGGCAGCCGGTCCCGCAGGCCGGGCAGGTGGAACACGACGCGCAGGAAGAACCTGCCTCCCGCCGCGCCGGTGGACTCCTGGTCGGACTGCACGATGTTGGCGCCGCGCCGGTAGAGGAACGACGAGACGCCGGAGATGATGCCGGGCCGGTCGGTGCACGAGACTACCAGCCGGCCGATGTCGCCGGCGTGTTCGTCCACCGGGGGCGCGGGCGCCGGGCGGAGCTCCGTCCTCGTCATGGCTCAGCTCGCCACGGCGGACAGGCCGGCGGCCTTGCGCAGCTGCTCGGCACGGTCGGTGCGCTCCCAGGGCAGGTCCAGGTCGGTCCGCCCGAAGTGCCCGTAGGCGGAGGTCGGCGAGTAGATGGGGCGGTGCAGCCCGAGCTGCTCGCGGAAGGCGGCCGGGCGCAGGTCGAAGTGCTCGGCGACCAGCCGGTGGATCAGGGACCTGGCGACCCGCTCGGTGCCGAAGGTCTCGATCATCACCGAGACCGGCCTGGCCACCCCGATGGCGTACGCCACCTGGACCTCGGCGCGGGCGGCCAGCCCGGCGGCCACCACGTTCACGGCGACGTACCGGGCGGCGTAAGCGGCCGACCGGTCCACCTTCGTCGGGTCCTTGCCGGAGAACGCGCCGCCGCCGTGCCGGGCGAACCCGCCGTAGGTGTCCACGATGATCTTGCGGCCGGTCAGCCCGGCGTCGCCCACCGGGCCGCCGATCACGAACCGGCCCGTCGGGTTGACCAGCAGGCTCTCCCGCAGCTCATCGGCGTCGTAGAGGTCGCCGGGCAGCGCGGGGACGACCACGTGCCGCCACAGGTCCTCGCGGATCCGCTCGCCGGAGACGTCCTCGGCGTGCTGGGTGGAGATCAGCACCCGTTCCACGGCCACCGGGACGCCGTCCCGGTAGCGGACAGAGACCTGGGTCTTGCCGTCCGGGCGCAGGTAGGCGAGGGTGCCGTCCTTGCGCACCTCGGCCAGGCGGCGCGACAGCCGGTGCGCCAGCGCGATCGGCGCCGGCATCAGCTCGGGCGTCTCGTCGGTGGCGTACCCGAACATCATGCCCTGGTCGCCGGCGCCCGCCCGGTCGTAGTCGTCGCCCGGCAGGTCGCCGCGGTGGTCCACGCCCCGCGCGATGTCGGGGGACTGCTTGTCCAGTGCGACCAGCACCGCGCAGGTGTGCCCGTCGAAGCCGTACGCGCCGTCGTCGTAGCCGATGCGGTTGACGGTGTCGCGGACGATCCGGGAGTAGTCGAGCTGGACGGGGGTGGTGATCTCCCCGGCCAGCACCACCATGCCGGTGGTGATGAGCGTCTCGCAGGCCACCCGGGCGTGGGGGTCGCCGGTCAGCGCCGCGTCGAGCACCGCGTCCGAGATCGCGTCCGCGATCTTGTCCGGGTGCCCTTCCGTCACCGACTCTGAGGTGAACACGTACTCGTCGACGTCGGTCGGGGTCATGACTCGGACTCCTCGCGCGGGGATCTGGACGGTTGTGCTGTGGGTGCTCCGCCGACGGTGATCGGCGGCGCGGTTCCGGTCAGCTCGGACCGGACCAGGGCCGTGCCCGCCACCATGGCCGCGAGCTTGGCCCGTGCCGTGGCGCCGGTCAGGTTGCGCAGCCCGCAGTCGGGGTTGACGAACAACCGATCGGCCGGGACGAGGTCGAGCGCGCCGCGGACCCTGGCCGCGACCAGTGCCGGGCTCTCCACCTCGGCGGACTTGACGTCGATGACGCCGAGCCCGACCGCGCGGTCCCAGCCGAACTTGCCGATCGCCGGCAGGTCGGCGTAGCCCTTGCGGGCGAACTCCAGCACCAGCTGGTCGACTCTCGCGTCCAGCACGGCGGGGAACAGGAAGTCGTAATGGCCCTCCCAGGAGGGCCGGGCGTGACGGTTGCCGTAGCAGACGTGCAGCGCCCAGGCGACGTCCACGCCCTCGGTGACGACGTTGACCGCCTCCACCGCGGTGCGGACCTGGTCCGGGTACCCGGCCAGGAACGGCTCGTCGATCTGGAGGAGCCGGGCGCCGCGCCCGGCCAGCGCGCGGGCCTCGGCGTTGAGCGTCCGGGCGATCGCCAGCACCAGCTCGCGCGAGTCGGGGTACGCCTCGTTCCTGACCCTGCGGGAGAGCGAGAACGGGCCGGTGAAGGAGAACTTCACCGGGTGCGCGGTCTGCCCGGTGGTGAAGGCGAAGTCGTCGGCCAGCCCGAGCGGCCCGCCGTCCCGCTCCGGCGCGGGCAGCGGCGCGGTGACCGCGGCCTCGTAGTAGTCGTAGTAGAAGTCCTTGGAGGTGCGCGGGATGTCGACGCCGGGCATCCGGCCGAGGAAGTGGTCGATGTCGTTGTCGCGGCGCAGCTCGCCGTCGGACACGATGTCGATGCCGGCCAGTTCCTGGTCGCGCAGGGCCGCCTTGATCGCGGTCTCGTGCAGGTCGAGCAGGTGCGCGTGGCTCATCCGGCCGCGGTAGTAGTCGGTCTTCAGCCGCTCCATCCACTCCGGCACCGGGTGGCTGCCCACCACGGTGGTGGGCAGCGGCGGCAGCCGTCCCAGCAGCTCGGCCTGCTCCGCCGCGCCCATCAGTCCCGCACCTGCGCCGTCATCGTGACGATGTTTCCGGCGCCGCGGTGCGCGAACGGCGCGCAGTGCACGTCGAAGCCGTCGCGCCTGCCCACGTGCGCGAGCAGCGGGCCGTTCAGCCAGTTGACGACGGATCCCTCGTACTTCCCCGGGCCGCGGAAGTCGCTGCGGTAGGCGTGCACGTCGGTGACGAACAGGTCGTGGCACACCAGCCGGCCGTAGGGGTGCAGCAGCCGCAGGCTGTCCACGAAGCTGGCCAGGGCGCCGTTGTTGACGTGCATCCGGATGTCGGCGCCGGACTCCAGCAACGGGCGCAGCGCCTCGCCGCTCACTGAGGGCGCGAGCCGGTAGAGGTCCAGGCCCGCCAGCGGGACGTAGCGCTCCTCCAGCTTCAGCGCGTCCCACACCTCCCGCCAGAACACGACCGCCGCGTCCACGTCGGCGAACCTGTCGGGTGCGGCCTCGGCCAGCAGCGCGGGCCCGAGCCGGAGCAGCCTGCCCACCAGGGCGGGCAGCTCGGCCGCGGTGGTCCCCAGCGGCCCGGCCAGCACGGCGGCCGTCGCCGCGTCCAGGTAGGCCCGGGTCTCCACCCGGTAGGTGCGCCCGCCCAGCTGCGCCACCTCGTCGGTGGGCAGGTTGTCGTAGACGTTGGAGATGTACACCAGGAAGACCTTGTACTTGAGGAAGCCCAGCGAGGTGCACGGCGAGACCGCGTCCAGCGCGAACGAGCTGATGTGCGGCAGGTGCTCGGCGACCGCCTCCCTGGCCAGGTCGAGCACGTGCTGGGAGTAGTCGCACATCATGTAGTGCAGCCGCCGGTAGTAGTCGCGGCCGTGCGTCAGGTCCAGGGCGCGGAACTCGTCCAGGAAGACCTTCGCCTGGCCGCCGTTGCCCACCCCGAGCTCGACGACGTACAGCTCCTCGGGGAGGGCACCGGCGGCGGCGAGCCCGTCCCAGACCTCGAACAACCCGCTGATCAGGTCCCGCGCGGCGTCCCGGTTGCGGGCGTCGCTCACCCCGCCGGGCAGCGCCTGCTCGTATCCCCGGCCGGTGGACTTCTCCCACAGGTCCAGGTCCTTCCAGTAGCGCGCGTTGAAGTCCCAGATGCAGCCGCGGCTGCCCGGCCCCCAGTCCTCCAGCGGCACCCGGGCACCCTCCGCCCGGTCCCGCAGCACCGCCCCGGTCAGCTCCCGCAGCGGTGCCCCCGCGGTGCGCCGCAGGTCGACGGCCACCTCCAGGGCGTCGTCACGGGTGCCGAGCGGGACCACCACCGGGTCGCCGCCGGGCTGCCGCCCGGGGCGGGACAGGATGCGCCGCACGTCCACCACCTCGCGGAAGTTCGACTTGTACTGCACCCAGTCGCAGACCAGGCGGACCTTGCCGAGGTCCTCGGCACCCTCCTCCAGGGCCTCCACCACGGCGGCGAGCGAGGTCAGGAATTCCAGTGGTTTGCCGTTGAGTCGTGAATGCGGCCGCAGGTCCACGAGCATGACCGATGCCTCCCAGTGGGTAGTGACGCGACGGTGTGGTCAACTGGCGGGCCGGGCCGCCGGGCGCGGGCCGATCCCGGCCTGCCGCAGGATGCCGGGCACGCCGTGCTCGTAGCCGAGCGCCATCAGGTGCACCCCGGCGACGCCGGGGATCTCGGCCAGCCGCCGCACGTTCTCCGCGCACAGCCGGACGCCCTCCTCCTGCACCCGGTCCCCCGGCACCCCGCGCAGCCTGCGCACCACCTCGTCGGGGACGCGCACGCCCGGCACTCCGGTGCGCATGAACTCCAGGGCGCGCAGCGACCTGATCGGCCCGACGCCGGCGATCACCTTGCAGCGTTCGGTGACGCCGAGGTCGCGCAGCCCGGCCATCCAGCGTTCGAAGACGCCGAAGTCGAACACGTACTGGGTCTGGACGAACTCCGCCCCCGCCGCGACCTTCTTGGCCAGCCGCCGGACCCGGTAGTCCAGCGGCGGCGCGAACGGATTCTCCACGGTGCCGATCAGCCAGCCCGGCCGCACCGAGACGGCCGCACCGGACATCAGCCGGCCCTCGTCCCGGAGCGTGCGGGCCGCCCACACCAGCTGCACCCCGTCCAGGTCGAAGACCGGCTTGGCCTGCGGATGGTCGCCGAACCGGGGATGGTCCCCGGTGAGCAGCAGCACGTTGGGAATGCCGAGCGCCCCGGCGGCCAGCAGGTCGGACTGCAACGCCATCCGGTTACGGTCCCGGCAGGTCAGCTGCATCACCGGTTCCACCCCGGCGCGCTGCGCGATCAGGCTCCCCCCCAGGCTGGACATCCGCACCTGAGCCCCCTGGTTGTCGGTGACGTTCACGGCGTCCACCCACCCCCGCAACACACCCGCCTTCCGCACGACCGCCTCCGGGTCGGCCCCCCGAGGCGGCCCGACCTCGGCCGTGACCACGAACCGCCCGGCGTCCAGCGCCCCGCGCAGCCCCGCGCAGCCGCCGGGGACGAGAACGGGCTCGTTCATCGCACCCCCGGCTCCGTCCTCGGGTGCAGCGCCGGGCGCGCCCGGCCGTCGCCCGCGCCGGTCCACAGCTCGTCGTCGCGGCCCCGCCAGTAGTTCACCCAGGAGCTGCGGCCCCACTCACGGTGGTCCACGGGCCGCTGCAACAGATCCATGTCGCCGCCGTGCCCGGCGGCCTCGGCCCGTTCGAAGGCGGTCACCCACACGCACTTGAGCCTCGGGTAGACCTCGCACATGCCGTCCGCCGCGACCCCGCCGCAGGGCCCGTTGCGCAGCTGCTTCGGGCAGTTCATCGGGCAGGTGTAACCGGTGGCGGGCAACGCGCACTGACCGCACATGCGGCAGCCGTACAGCCGTTCCTTGCCGGCCCGCTCGACCCTGGTGAACCATCGGTAGAGCCTGGGACGACGCTCGACGGCGCCCCCGAGCCCGCGGTAGAGGAAGTTGGCCGCCAGCAGATGATGCAGCGCGTAGCTGAGCCGGGCCCCGATGCCGGGCTCCACCGGCATCGGCCACCCTCCGCCACCCGCCACCTTCGTATCGGCTCTCACGGTCGGCCTCCTCCAGCGATCCCGGATGCGGCGCCGTCCCCCGCCGGCGCGAACCGGCACGGTCACCTACCGGTGACGCGGCCCCCTGACCTCCGGCATCTCCGACGCCGGCGACGTCACCGAGGTTGCCACCCACCTCCGCGAACGTCATGAGGCCCGCACACCACACGGAAGACCCAATAGTTGTCCCGGGCCACAACCGCCGAACCGCACGACCCGGCGGCCGGGCCGATCCGGGCGAACGGAGACGACCGGCCCCCGCCTCGCCCGTGACCGTTCAGAGGATCGCCGGAAGAGTTCCTACCGATGGGTGCCGGGCTACGGTCCCGGAGGGTCCAGGTGGCGGGTGAGCGTCGTGCCCGCGATCACCGTGTAGCCGGATGTGGGCGGCCCAGGACGTATAGGCCCTGTGTGCTTCTCGCGCACAGCGTGCTTCCATCCGCGAGCCATGCGAGGCCGGTGATCTCCTCGGCGGTTCGGAGGGTCACCTCTCGTGAGCCGTCCCACAGTTTGATGAGCCTGTCCCGGCCGCCGGTGGCCAGCCAGGCACCGTCGGGTGAGATCGCCAGTGCGATCACCTCGTCCTGGTGAGGGGGCGGATGGGCGTGCTCGTGGCCGTCGGGATCCCAGATACGTACCAGGCCGCCCCGGCCGGCGGTGGCCAGCCAGGCGCCGTCCGGCGACAGCGCGATCTTGGCGCAGTTCCAGCTGTCCTCACCGCCGAACGCGGCGCGGCGATCACCATCGGCGTCCCACACCTGGACCTTTCCGTCGCCGCAGGCCGCCAGCCAGGCGCCGTCCGGGGCGACGACCAGCGTGCTGGTCCATTGGGGGTGGCAGTCGAGGTCGTCGCGAAGGGCGCCGCCGGCGTCCCAGATCCGGACCTGACCGTGGGCCGCGGTGGCGAACCACGTGCCGTCTGGAGCGATGGCCAAGGCGGACACGTCTCTGCTGTGGGCGGTGAGCGTGCCGCGCGGCTCGCCCGCGGCGGTCCACATCCGCACCTGCCCGCCGTTACCGGCGGTGGCGAGCCACGTGCCGTCCGGGGCGATGGTCAGGGCCCGCGCGCCGGAGCCGGTCAGCGTGGCGCGCGGCTCACCTTGAGCGCTCCACAAGCGGACGTCCTCTTCGTGGGCCGCGGTGGCGAACCAGGTGCCGTCCGGCGCGATCGCCAGCCCGGACACCGCTGCTGCGTGTGCGGCGGCTTCGGACCTTCGGCGCCCCCCGGCGTCCCAGACGCGTACGCGGCCCTGGTAGTCGCCGACGACGAACCATGGGCCGTCGGCGGCCGTGGCGAGCGCGGTCACCGGCCTGGTCTCGCGCACGGTCCGCACGTGAGTCGCGCCGTGCGTGTCCCAAATCCTGACGGCGCCGTTGTCGCGGCTCGCGCTGGCGAGGCGGCTGCTGTCGGGAGTGATCGCGAGATGGGTCACCGAGCCGGTGTGGCCGGTCAGCCTGGCACGCCGACGGCCGTCGCTCTCATGGACGAGCACTGTGCCGGACGCGTCCCCGCCGGCGAACCAGGTGCCGTCCGGCGCGACGGCCAGGGCAGTCACCCGGGCGTCGTGGGGGTCGACAGGAGTGCTCGGCACGTTACCCTCGCGGTCCTGGACCCTGATCTCGCCCGCGCCGCCGCCGGCCACGAGCCAGGACCCGTCCGGAGAGATCGCCAAGCTGTGGCATCCGCCGGGCAAATCGCGTCCGGCGGGGAACGGCCGCAGGTCCGTGCTCCAGGTGCGGACACCGCCGTGACCGTCGCCCACAGCGAACCAGGCACTGTCCGGGGAGATCGCCAGCGCGGTCACCTCACCGCCGTACGGGCCGAGGGTGCCTGTATGGACGCCATCGGCCCGTAGGACCTCGACGGCCCCTTTGCCGCCGGCGTGGACGGACGCCAGCCAGCTGCCGTCCGGCGAGATGGCCAGCGCCGAGACCCCGCCTCGTGAGGAGCCGGCGTGGCTGGTGAAGGTGGTCAGCAGGTTGCCTTCCCTGCTCCAGATGCGCAGGGTGTCCTCCTGGTCGCCGGTGACCAGCCACGTGCCGTCCGGGGCGATGGCGATCGCCGTCACCATGTCGGCGTGGCCGTCGAGGGTCGCGAAGTGCTCGCCCTCGGGCGTCCACAACCGGACGGCACCGATGGAGTGCTCCATCGCCATGGCGTCGAACCCGCTGCCGTCGCCCACGGCCAACCAGGTTCCGTCGGGGGCGACGGCCAGTGCGCTGACCCCGCCTCGGTGGCCGCCGAGCGTGACGTGCAGGTCGTCGCCGAGGTTCCAGACACGGACGACGCCGAGGGCGGCGCTGTAGTTGGCCGGCCATTTGGGGCCACCGCTCTCCCCCGTGGCCAGCCAAGCACCGCGGGGCTCTATGGCCAGCGCGGTCACCCCGGCCGTATGACCGGGCAGCAGGCGAAGCAGGTGCGGGGAGTCGTCCTCGGGGAGCGGCCAGCGGGCGGGCATGAACAGCAGGCCGGCCTCCTCGGCGTACCGGGTGACCGAGGCCTGCATGCCTTGGATCGCGCCGAGCCGGGTCAGCAGGTCGGAGGTGGAGGCCAGCAGGTGCCCGAAGCCGGAGATCAGGCGGACGATCCGCCGGGCGAGCGCCGACGGCGCGCGTTCGAGGTCGGCACGAGCGGCGGCCAGGCCGGACTCGGCCGCCCGCGGCACCAGCCAGCGCACATCGGTGACCAGGGCATCCAGTTCCTCCTCCAGGCCGGCCTCCCTGAGATGGAAGGCCAGGTTGTCTCGCAGGTACGGCGTGCCGGGCGGCAGGGTCCACCATCCCTCGGGGGCCAGGGCCCTGGCCTGGCCGACCAGCCGGAGATTGGCCGTCGCCAGGGCCGCCGGTCCCGATGCCGATCGCAGGTAGCCACGGACGACGTCGTGGATCGTCACCACGGCTACCGCGCCCTCCGCCCAGTGCAGGGCGAGCAGGGAAAGCTCATGGAGCCTCTCGCACAGGCGTTCCGCCTCCGCCGCGGGGCATCCCCACAGCAGGGCCACCACACCGGCCGGCACATCGGCGTCCTCCGGCAGGGCACCCAGGTCGTGGAATCGCTCGCACTCCTCGGCGGTGAGCCATTCCAGGCTGTATTGGATGGTCGCGCTCACCGCTCTCACGCGCTCGCCGGTCACGGTGACGTCGAACGTGGCAGGCCCGTCCGCCGTCAGAGCCCGGATGGCGCCCTCGGCCGCGGCGTTCACCTCGGCCCCGCGGGTCCGCTGTTCACGCAGCCGGGCGTTCACGATCGTCAGCAGCAGCGGCCACCGGCCGGTCACGCGCAGAAGGTCCCGCACCAGGTCAGCGCGCATTGCGGGAAGGTCGCGGGTGAGCAGGCGGGTGGCCGTCTCGGGGGACATCTCGTCGACCTCGACCTTGGTGCCGGCCACGACGGAGGGCCGCCGGGTCGTGACCAGGAGCTGCGCCTGGGCCGCAGCCGGCAGGAACGGGTCGAGCTGGGCGGCGTTCCAGACGTCGTCGACGACCAGCAGGACACGCCCGCGCCCGGCGAGGGACCCCGCAAGCCGGTGCCCGGCCTGCTCGGGATCGGCGAACTCGGGGCGGTCCCCGTCGAGGTGGGCCACGGCGTCGTTGATGAGGGAGGCGAGTTCGGCACCGACCCGGTCGCGACCGACCGTCACCCAGATGATCCCATCCTTGAACCACCGGCGGACGTCCCTGCGATGGCAGACCTCGACGGCGAGAGCGGTCTTGCCGAAGCCGCCCGCGCCGACGATGCCGGCGGTCAGCCCGACCGGCGCCGAGCGCCGCCGCAGCGCCTCCGCCACCGTGGCGAGCTCGGGGCGGTCGACCCATTCGGGGTCTCGCGACGGCACCCGGAACGACGCCCCGCGCGCCCGCCGGTCGACCAACCGGGGTAGTAGCAAGGTGAGGACCACGATGAGCAGGGCCGTCGCGGCGAGGCCGCCGATCCACGCGGGCCTGGAGGCGGTGACGCTCTCCGGGAGGTAGTCGCTCACGACGTTCACCGGCAGGCCGACCAGGATGCCGAGCACTACCAGCAGGGCCGCCACCAGGCCAGGGGCGAGCGTCTTACGGCGCGCCATGGATCACCTCGCGCTCACCCTAACGCGTTCACCTCAGGGTGTCGCCAAGTGCGACGAGCCGCCGCCCGGCTCGTGGGTGACGGTGCTGTCGTGCCGCGCGGCCGCCCGCCGGTCCGCCAGAAAGGGCAGGTTGACGCGGAATCGAGGCCGCCGGTTCGGTGCCGCGTACCCGTCGTGACTAGGCTCGGAGCCGAGGCCGGCCACGACCGCTTTCAGAACGGGGTGAAGAGATCGGTGACGGTGACGATCGTGTACGAAACCCACTCGATCACAACCGACAACGAGGCCGGGATCGCGACCGGCCATCTCCCCGGCGAGCTCTCCGCGCTAGGCCGGGAGCAGGCCGCCGAACTCGGCGCCCGGCGCCGCGGCGACGGCCTGGCCGCGGTCTTCACCTCGGACCTGCGCCGCTCCGTGCAGACCGCCGAGATCGCCTTCGCCGACTGCGACATCCCCCTCCGCCAGGACGCCCGCCTCCGCGAGTGCGACTACGGCGACCTCAACGGGATGCCGGTCGGACGCCTGGCCGGACAACGGGCCGCGCACATCTCCACCCCGTGGCCGGGCGGCCAGAGCTATCACGACGTGGTCGACCGGACCGCGGAGTTCCTGCGTGAGCTGGCCCGCGACTGGGACGGCGCCCGTGTACTGCTGATCGCGCACACAGCCAACCGATGGGCGCTGGACCACCTCCTGAAAGGCGTTCCCCTGGAGGACGTGGTCGACGCCCCCTTCACCTGGCAGGAGGGCTGGACCTACCTCCTCCCGGCCCGCTGGTGCCGCGACGCCCCCATCGTCACCGAGCGCCTCACCCTGGCCCCCCTGACGGTCGCCGACGCCGACGAGATGGCGGAGGTGCTGTCCGCGCCCGCCCTGTACACCTTCACCGGCGGCGCCCCGCCCACCCCGGACGCGCTGCGTGCCCGTTACGCCAAGCTCGCCGAGGGCTGGTCCCCCGACGCGCGGCAGGAATGGCGCAACTGGATCATCCGCCGTCGTGCCGACGACCGCGCCGTCGGCACCGTCCAGGCCACCATCGTCGAGGAGGACCGCCAGGCCGAGATCGCCTGGGTGATCGGCCTGCCCTGGCAACGTCAGGGATACGCCACCGAGGCGGCGCTGGCACTGACCGGCTGGCTCGACGACAGAGGCGTCCCCCGTATCCAGGCGCACATCCACCCCGCCCACCACGCCTCCATGGCCGTCGCCACCCGCATCGGCCTGACCCCCACCCACCACTTCGAGGACGGCGAACGCCGCTGGGAGCGCCCCGCCTCCTGAAAGCTCACGGCCGCACGGCCAGCACCCGGAAACTGATCCCCCGCGTCATCCGAGACACCGACTCGATCCGGAACCCTGCCTCCTCCAGATAAGGCCGCGGATCACGGGTGAGGTGATCGGCCTCGAACCGCACGAACAACGGCTCCACCAGCCGCATCCCCGCCCGGATGACCGGATTGCTGGACGGCCCGTGCTCCGCCAGCACGAACCGCCCCCCCGGCTTCAGCACCCGGAACGCCTCCCGCACCGCCGCCCCCGGATCCGGAATGGTGCACATCGTGAACGTCGACACCACAGTGTCCGCGACCCCGTCCCCCATCTGCAGCCGCTGAACATCCCCCTGCCACAACTCCACCCGCCCACCGAGCCCACCCCGCACCACCCGCCGCCGAGCCAGCTCCAACATCCGCTCCGACAACTCAACCCCGACCACCGTGACATCGGCCCCATACAACGGCAGATTCAGCCCCGTCCCCACCGCGATCTCCACGGTATGCCCCCGCGCCTGCCCCACCGCCCACTCCCGGCTCCCCGGAAACAGCCGCCGCTCCCAAACCTGCATCTGAGAGTCATACCGATCCGCCATCCGGTCGAACACGCGGCGCACATCAGCATCCGTGGTAGCCCGCATCGCCCACCCTCTCTACCCGAAAACCCCGCGAATCATCCCACCCCACCCCCCATCAGCAGATCCCCCTCAATGCCGATCCTCCCTCTCCCCCGCCAGGATCAGCGAACCACGGGAAGCCCTTCCTAGGCTCGGGACGCGAGCCGCACCCCCTGCCTGTCCCCGCCGTCGTCACGACGCAGCACGGTCAGCGCACCGGAGGCGCCTTCGGAGAGTTCGGCTCCTCGACAGCGGGTTCTCGACTTGTCAAACTTCGAAATCATGGACGTACCCTGGGACGTCATTCTTTCTTCCGTCGGAGCAGTAACCGCAACATTGCTGGGCGTGGCACTCGGCGGGCTGCTCTCAAATCGATCGCAAGATCGCCAATGGCGTCGAGATCGCCAGGCCGAGGCATGCAGACAACTCCTGCGTGCCTGCTCAGATGTGATGATGGCCCTGGCCAAGGAGCAACGGCGCCGCGGCCCCAGAGATCCGGACGAACATCTCGCCGATACGGTCGATTGGCACCCTTGGAATGAAGCTCTCACCCTGATCAATCTCGTCGCCGACAGACCGGTTGTAGACACCACTCATCGCATTGACGAACTACTGTGGCGGATCAGCCTCGACATCCGGCACAACCGTCTTCCTCCAGAAGAATGGCCTGAACGTCGACGAGCCATGGACGGCTTATGGCTTGACTTTCTCAACGCCGCCCGCCCTCACATAGGCGCCGGCGGCCAGCCCCTGCTCGCGGTCTCCGGGCGACTGCCGTCTCACGACCCTGCTTGGAACCGCCCATCCCAATCCTGACGGTTCGCAGGACTATGAACGGCCAAGCTGATGGTTGCCTGCCAGGACTAACGTGTCCGATCAGCACGGGGACGCAAGACACACTCGGTACAGGTCGAGCTGACCGGCTTGCCCTGAGCATTCAGGAGCCCGAGCTCTCGAGCACGCTCGCGCCGGCGTGAGATCCCCCGTCCTTGGTGCCACGGGATACCTTGTATGAGATTCCACCAGGTCATGCCGTCAGGGTCCTGATACTGCATAAGTCGCTCGGCCGACGTGCCGGCCAGCGACGAACACTCACTACGGTGGTGAAGAACATCCCCGGACCCTTGGCAATAGACCTCACCGTCTGACGGGACCAGACCGTAGGCGGCCCCCTCGATGTACTCCACTCTCACGATTTCGTTTTCAAAAGCGGACGTGACACCGCGGCCCCCGCCCGAACCATGGAGATCTATCTGCCCCGGTCTGGGCTGACAGAGCCCACATGTCTCCATCGCCATCTCATGGATACACTGCACAGCCACATATCCATGCTGGCACCCGACACCACCCCCCGCCACAGATTCCCTGTACGGGGTACGCGCCATACACCAACGAGCGCTGTCGCCTGCGTCGGCCCGCCATGGTGATCTTGTCGGCGTATCAAGCGACGGAGGTGCGACTTCCACTGACTCCCGGCAGGTGCATGATCCTTCGCTGACTGGCGCGCTCAGCGGACGGGGAGGCCGGTTACGGCGCGGCCGATGATGAGTCTTTGGATTTCGCTGGTGCCTTCGAAGATGGTGAAGATTTTGGCGTCGCGGTGCCAGCGTTCTACCGGGTGGTCTCGGGTGTAGCCGGCGCCGGCGAGGATTTGGATGGCCTGGTCGGTGGTCCAGACGGCGGTTTCGGCGGCTACCAGTTTGGACATGGAGCCTTCGGCTTGGGTGAAGGGGTGGGTGTTGCGGGCCATCCAGGCGGCTCGCCAGGTCATCAGGCGGGCTATGTCGACTTTTGTGGCCATGTCGGCCAGGAGGAAGGCTATTGCTTGGTTTTCGGCTATTTTGCGGCTGAATTGTTCTCGGGTGCGGGCGTAGTCTCTGGCGTATTCGAAGGCGGCTCGGGCTACGCCTACGGCCATGGCGGCTACGGTGGGGCGGGTGGTTTCGAAGGTGCGCATGGCTGTTTGCTCGCCGCTCTTGCCGCCTTCGCGGACTCGGGCCAGGCGGGTGTCCAGCTTTTCCTTGCCGCCCAGGAGGCAGGCGGCGGGGAGGCGGACGTCGTCCAGGACGACCTCGGCGGTGTGGGAGGCGCGGATGCCGTGTTTGCGGAACTTCTGGCCTTGGGACAGGCCTTTGGTGCCGGAGGGGACCACGAAGGTGGCCTGGCCTCGGGAGCGGAGGGAGGGGTCCACTGAGGCGACCACCACGTGGACGTCGGCTATGCCGCCGTTGGTGGCCCAGGTCTTGGTGCCGTTGAGGGTCCACTCGTTCTTGGCCTCGTCGTAGACGGCGCGGGTGCGGATGGCGCCCACGTCGGAGCCCGCGTCCGGTTCCGAGGCGCAGAAGGCGCCCAGTTTGACGTCGCCGGGGGTGCCGAACATCTGGGGGAGCCACTCGCCGAGCTGCTCGGGGGTGCCGCCGGCGGAGACGGCGGCGGCGGCCAGGCCGGTGCCGGCGATGGAGAGGCCGATGCCGGCGTCGCCCCAGAACAGCTCCTCGAAGGCGATGGGGATGCCGAGGCCGCTCGGCTCGAACCACTGCTGGGCGAAGAAGTCCAGGGAGTACAGGCCGATCTTGGCCGCCTCCTGGATGATCGGCCAGGGGGTCTCCTCGCGCTCGTCCCATTCGGCGCCGGCGGGGCGGATGACGGTGGCGGCGAACTCGTGTACCCAGTCGCGGACCTCGCGGAGTTCCTCGCTCGGCTCCAGGTTGAACCCGCCGGCTGTCTCGGCCATGTCGATTACCCCCCATATCGCGGTGCGCGACGACCTTATCGAACCCTACTGATGAGTAGCCATGGAAAAGGTGACCGGCGCGGCCACGAGGGCCGCGCCGGTCACCTTCATTCCCGCCGGGAGGCGGGGTGGATCAGTCCTCGTCGAACCAGAACCAGTGACCGTGGCCGCGTTCGCGGTAGGAAGCCTGGGTCTGGGTGTTGAGGCGGTCGTACTTGACCTTCTTGGCGGAGTCGGTGCGGCGGTCGTTGATCTTGATGACGTCGAAGCCGCGGTTGAAGTCGCTCGCGTAGATGTAGCCGTTGTAGTAGTAGGCGGACCAGAAGCCGCCGCTGCCCTCGGCGGCGGGGCCGCGCTCGAAGTAGCCGATCTCCTTCGGACGGGTGGCGTCGGTGAAGTCCCAGATGGAGGCGCCGCCCTGGTACCACGCCTGGACCATCATGTCGCGGCCCTGGACGGGGATGAGCGAGCCGTTGTGGGCGACACAGTTCTCGGTGTCGGCCTGGTAGCGCGGGATCTTGAAGTAGGACTTGAAGACGAACGTCCCGCGGGAGATGTCGTAGATGGCGTCGGCGCCGCGGTTGGGACCCACGGTCTCGTTGCACGTCGCCGCGCCGCCGCCGCCCAGCTCGTCGGTGAAGATGACCTTCTTGCCGTCGTTGCTGAACGTGGCGGAGTGCCAGAACGCGAAGTTCGGGTCGGTGACCCGCGCGGTCACCACCGGGTTCTCGGGGTTGCGGATGTCGAACAGGACGCCGTCGCCCATGCAGGCGCCGGCGGCCATGTTCCGCTCCGGGTACACGGTGATGTCGTGGCAGCCGGAGGTCGGGACCAGCAGGCCGGGCTGGGTCTCGTTACCGCCGTCGGGGAACACGACCGGGGTGGCCACGACGGCGGCGGACGCCGGGTCGCGCAGCGGCACCTTGACGATCGAGATCTTGTCGTGCGGCGGCAGGCAGTCCGGGAAGGCCGCCTGCGGGAGGTACGACGAGACGTACAGGTACACGTTGCCGCGCCGCTTGTCGGGCAGCAGCGTGTGGGTGTGCGAACCGCAGTTCGTCTCGACCGACTTGACGTAGCGCGGGTTGGCCTTGTCGCTCACGTCGAAGATGCGGATGCCCTCCCACGATTCCTTCACCGACGCGGGCTGGGCCGCGCTGCTGCAGGAGTCGTTGTTGCGGGAGGAGTCCACCGAGGCGAACAGCAGGTTGCCGTACACCGAGATGTCCATCTGCGAGCCAGGGCAGACGACAGAGCTGACGACCTTCGCCCGCTTGGGGTTCTTGATGTCGTAGATGGAGAAGCCGCCGTAGTTGCCGACATAGGCGTAGTCGCCCTGGAAGGCGATGTCGGTGTTGATGGTGGCCGCGATGCTCGCGGGCTTGGGGATGTTGGCCACGTGCTCGACGTTCGGGCTCATCACGATTTGATCGGTGCCCGGTATGTCCGCTGCCTGGGCCGGGGCCGTCGACAGCACGAGGGCCGCCGCCGAACCCACCAGGATGAGGAGGCGGCCAAGACGGCCGACTCTGGGGGGGATGGACAACACTCAGGTACCCTCCTTGGTACTAAGCGCCACAGGAGAACATAGCTGGGCAGATTTTCTCCCAAACCGAAACTGTTAGCCATAGTGCACTTTGTCAGCAAAACGTTCCGACATGACAGGTTCACCGACATACAGCCCATCAGTTAGGGTGCACCCGCACAGCAAGAGATCTTGAAGGAGGCCGGGTGCGCGCAGCGCTCGTCATCGTCATCGGTACGGCCACGCTCACCCTCGCAGGTTGCGCCAGTGCTCCCGAGACTCCGCAGGCGACCTCCACCGCCCCGGTCATCGCCCCAGGCAGGCCCGGGGAGCAGGCCAGGACGCTGAGCCCGGACGAGGCAGTCACCGCGGTGCCCAGCCCCACCGCGAACGCGGCGGACATACGATTCATCCAGGACATGATCGTCCACCACCGGCAGGCGCTGGACATGAGCGCCGCCGCGCCGACCCGGGCGTCCTCGGACGCGGTGAAGCGGCTCGCGGCGCGCATCGCCGACGTCCAGGGGCCCGAGATCAACGCGATGATCCGGTGGCTGCGGCAGCAGGAGCAGCGCGTGCCGGACCACCACGCGGCGCACGACGGCATGCCGGGCATGGCGACGCCCGAGCAGATGGCGCAGCTGCGGGCGGCCACCGGGGCGGACTTCGACCGCCTCTACGTCAAGCTCATGACCGCCCACCACATGGGCGCCATCACCATGGCGGCCGGCGAGCTGGAGAAGGGCTCCCACACCATCGCCATGGAGCTGGCCTCCGACATCTCGGTCACCCAGGCGGCCGAGATCAACCGGATGCGGCGCATCGAGATCACCGGGTGAGCCGGTAAGGGATTCGGTCGGACCGTAAGCCGGGCCGCGCCGCGTCAGGCGTCCGGCCGCCAGCGCGGGATCAGGGCGTGCACCAGGTACGCGGCGACCTCGGCGGGCGTGGTGCCCTTGCCGAATATCCGGTCCACGCCGAGGTCCGCCGGTGTCACGGTGTCGAAGCGCGGCCCGCCCGCCACCAGCAGGGGACGGCCGAGGCCGCCGCCGACGGCGGTGGGATACGCCTCGGCGAACGCGGCGGCCATCTGCTTGGTGTTGTGGATGTGCGCGGACCGCTGCGTGACGACCTGCGAGACCAGCACGACGTCTGCGTTCACCGCCTTGGCGTGCCCGGCCAGCGCCTCGACCTCCACCTGGGCGCCGAGGTTGTGCACGTCCATCTCGCGGTAGTACTCCAGGCCCTTCTCCCCCGCGAACCCCTTGACGTTGAGGATGGCGTCGATGCCGACGGTGTGCGCGTCGGTGCCGATGCAGGCGCCGACCACCACCAGCCTGCGCCCCAGCACCGTCCGGATGGCCTGGTTCACCTGGCTCGGGGTCAGCAGCGGGTACTCGCGGCCCTCGGGCACGTCGATGCCGGCGTAGTCGATGAGGTGGCGCACCCGGCCGTACACGATGAAGAAGGTGAACGCCGGGCCCATCGCCTTGGCGTGCACCACGCTGGCCGGTTCCAGGCCCATGCGCCCGGCGAGCTGCAGCGCCGCCGCCTCGGCGCGCGGGCCGTGCGGCACCGGGAGCGTGAAGGACATCTGCACCATGCCGTCGCCGGTGGTGTCGCCGTACGGCCGGATGATCTGCTGGACGGTCTCCTTCCCGGCCACGCCGCCCGGCAGCGGTGCCGTCATGACGTCTCCTCGGTGAGAAGCCCGGCCACGGGGTTGTGGTAGCCCTCGGCCCGGCGGACGACCCCGTCCAGCCCCTTGCCGCGGTCCGGCGGGCGGCGGGTGACGCCGAAGGTGCCCTCGGCGATGGCGGTGAGCAGGGAGCGGTCGCAGACGCGTTCCAGCAGGTCGACGGTCTCCGACAGCACGGTGCGGGCACGCTCGGCGACGAACCCGCCGGGGGCGGGCGCGAAGTCCTCGTGCAGCGCGCCCACGGCCCGGCGCACGTAGCGGACGTTCTCCAGGGCGAGGTCGCGGTCGGACAGCCACGGCGTGTGGATGCCCTCGGTCATCATGCCGACGAGCAGGATGGACTGCCCGGTGAGGACCCCGGCGAGGTTGAAGAAGGCGTCCAGCAGGTACCCGGCGAAGATGTTGCCGGTCATGTGCTTGGTCGGCGGCATGTACTTCAGCGGCGCGGCGGGGAACAGCTCGCGGATCAGCTGGGCGTGCGCCAGCTCCAGCCGGAACGAGTCGGGGACCAGCGGGTCGATCTCGAACGCGTGCCCCAGGCCGAGCTGGTGGTCCGCCAGCCCCGCCTCGTGGCCGAACCGCTCGTTGAGCAGCTGCGAGGCGACCACGGTGTGCGCGGCGTCCACGGCGTCGGCGGTGGTGAGGTAGTTGTCCTCGCCGGTGTTGATGACGATGCCCGCGCGGGCGTGCACCTGCCGGGAGAAGCGCTGGTCGACGAACGTGCGCACCGGGTTGATGTCGCGGAACACGATGCCGTACATGCAGTCGTTGAGCATCATGTCGAGCCGTTCCAGGCCGGCCAGCACGGCGATCTCCGGCATGCACAGGCCGCTGGCGTAGTTGGTCAGCCGCACGTACCTGCCGAGCTCGGCCGAGACGTCGTCCAGCGCGGCCCGCATCAGCCGGAAGTTCTCCTGCGTGGCGTACGTCCCGGCGTACCCCTGGCGGGTGGCGCCCTCGGGCACGTAGTCGAGCAGCGACTGCCCGGTGGACCTGATGACCGCGATGACGTCGGCGCCCTCGCGGGCGGCGGCCTGCGCCTGCGGGATGTCCTCGTGGATGTCCCCGGTCGCGACGATGAGGTAGATCCACGGCGGCTCCGGGTCGCCGTGCTTGGCGATGAGCCGGTCGCGTTCGGCCCGGTTGCCGTCGATCCTGGCGACGCCGCGCGCCACCGCCGCCCGGGACAGCTCCCTGGCCCGTGCGGCGTCCGTCCCGGTGGGCACGGTGAAGCGCGCGGCGGCCAGGGACATCGGGTCGTCCAGGCGGAGCCCCTGCGCGGCGAGCGCGTGGAAGACGGGCAGGGCGACGCCGTGTTCCAGGCCGGTCTGCTCGCGCACGGCGTCGGTGACGCGGTTGACCCACGGCGTGCCGTCGGCGTCGGCGCCGGCGACCCCGGCGAGGCGCAGCACGGCGCGCTCGACCGACACGGTGGTGTGGGTGCGCGCCAGCTCGATGACCGGCTCGGCGGCCCGCGCGGCCAGCGCGCGGGCCCTGGCGACGACGGCGGGGTCGAGCCCCAGCTTCACCGCGCCTCCTCGTTCAGGCGCCGCTCGAACAGCCTGCGCACGCCGGGGGTGGTGCGCAGCAGGTCCAGGGCCAGCTCGGCGTGGCCGGGCACGTAGCCGTTGCCGACCAGCATGGTGACGTCGGCGGCCAGGCCCTCGGCGCCGAGCGCGGCGGCGCTGAACGAGGTGGCCATGGAGAAGAACACCACGGTGCCGCCCTCGCGGGTCGACAGGATCGCACCGCCCTCGCAGCCGGGCACGTCCACGCAGACCACGGTGACGTCGGCCGGGCCGCCCGACCGGCGCACGGCGTCGGCGAGCGCCACGGGGTCGCGTGCGTCGGCCACCACGACCGCGTCGGCCAGCCCCGCCTCGGTCAGCGACGCGGCCTCGGCGGCGTCCGGGACCACCCCGATGAGGTGGGCGCCGCCGGCGACCCGGGCGGCGGCCAGCGACAGCGAGCCGCTCTTGCCCGCCGCGCCGAGCACGGCGACGACCGGCCGGACGGTGGAGCCGCCGTTCCAGGGGACGAACCCGCCGGCCCACGGTCCCTGCGCGCCGTGGCCGCGCACGACGCGGCGGGTGAGCGCCGGGGCGCCGCACACGTCCATCACGGCCAGGGCCAGCGGCACCGGCAGGTCGGGCGGCAGCACGGCGGCGACGGAGCGGGCGAACAGGATGGCGTGCCCGTCGGCGGGCACCTGCTCGGAGCGGCCGTCCCAGCGGGCCAGCCCGTCGGTGACGGCGAGCGGGGTCAGGGTGAGGGAGACCAGGGTGGCGACGCGGTCGCCGGGGCGCAGGCCGAGCGGCGAGCCCGGCGTGACCTCGTCGACGACGCCGACCAGCATGCCGCCGGAGCCGGTGACCGGGTTGTGCATCTTGCCGCGTTCGGCGATGGTGCGCAGCACCGCGGCGCGGACGGCGTCGCCGTCGCCGTCATGCGCCTGGCGCAGCTGGCGGAAGGAGGCGGCGTCGAGGTTCAGCCGTTCCACCCGCACCCGGGCCTCGCCCGGCCACAGGGCCGGGGACGGGTCCAGGCGGTGCGCGGCCTGGGGCAGCACGCCGGGCGGCTCGACCACGCGGTGCAGCCCCACGGGTGACGCGGGACGCCCGCCGTTCGGCGCCACCGTCATGAAACGGCAGGTGAGGCGGGGTGTACGGTCTCCGCGGTGAACGAGGTCCAGCCGCCCTCTGCGCGGAAAGTCGACTTTCGCATCGTTCACCATCCTTACGTGTTGTTTTCCTGACTGGTCAATCAGGCGACCATCTTGTCCCATGTGTCGTCGGACGGGCAATATCTCGGCCATGACGACGTCGACGCTGATCACGGTGGCCCCGACCGGGGCCGAGGTGGACAAGGCGGTGGCGCCCGGCCTTCCGGTCACCCTGGACGAGCTGGTCGCCTGCGCCACGTCCTGCGAGAGCGCCGGCGCCGCCGTCGTCCACGTGCACGTCCGGGACGCCGAGGCACGCCCCACGCTGGACCTCCGGCGGCTGAAGGAGACCGTGGCCGCGCTGCGGGCGGAGACGTCGCTGGTCGTGCAGCTGTCCACCGGCGGCTCGGTGAGCGACTCCTACGCCGACCGGCTGCGGGTACTGGAGGCGGGCCCGGACTCCTGCTCCCTGACCTGCGGGACGGTCAACTTCGGCGACGACGTCTTCCTGAACCCGTGGCCGTTCGTGTCCGAGCTGTACCAGGCGACCCAGCGCTGCGGCGTGGTCCCGGAGTTCGAGCTGTTCGACCTCGGCCACGTCGCGGCCCTGCACCGCTTACTGGACCTGCACGGCGCCCCCTACGGGGGCCGCGTCCACTGCGACCTGGTGATGGGCGTCCCCGGCGGCTTCCCCGGCGACCTCGCCACCCTGGCCACCGCCGTGGCGGCCCTCCCCTCCGGCGCCACCTGGTCCGCCACCGGCATCGGCCGCGCCACCCTGCCCGTCCTGTTCGCCACCCTCGCCGCCGGCGGCCACCTGCGCGTCGGCATGGAGGACACCGTCACCTACGCCAAGGGCCGTCCCGTCCGGGACAACGCGGAACTGGTGGAACGCGCCGCGCACGCCGCCACGCTCGCGCAGCGCCCCCCGATGGACGCCGTCGCGGCCCGCGCCTTCCTCGGGCTGCCCGCCGCCGGCTAGGGGTTCAGCGCGGTGAGGACGAAGGCGAGGATCTCGGCCTCGTAGGCGTGGCGGGCGTAGCGGCCGGTGGGGCCGCTGTGGGCGCCCTCGTCGACCTCCACGCGGAACAGGACGTCGGTGTCGGCGGTGGCGCGGAGGCGGGCGACCCATTTGGCGGGCTCGTGGACGAGGACGCGGGGGTCGTGGACGGCGCCGGTGACGAGGAGCGGGGGGCGGTCGCCGGGGGGCATGTTGTCGTAGGGGGAGTAGGACAGGAGCCAGTCGAAGTCGTCGCGGCGGCGGGGGTCGCCCCATTCCTCCCACTCGTTGACGGTCAGCGGGATGGAGTCGTCGAGCATGGTGGTGACGACGTCGACGAAGGGGACCTCGGCGACGACGGCGGACCACAGGTCGGGGCGCATGGTGTAGACGGCGGCCTGCAGGAGGCCGCCCGCGGAGCGGCCCCGGGTGGCGACGCCGGAGACGCGGCCCGCCTTGAGCCAGCCGGCGACGTCGATGTAGTCGTGGAAGGTGGTGAGCTTCCCGGCGTAGCGGCCCTGGAACCACCAGTCGCGGCCCATCTGGCCGCCGCCGCGGATGTGGGCCTCGGCGAAGACGACGCCGCGGTCCAGCAGCACCGACAGGGCGGTGTCGAAGGTCTGGTCGTCGGTGGCCTCGTAGGCGCCGTAGCCGTGCAGCAGGCAGGGGGCGGTGCCGTCCAGCGGGACGTCGGCGCGGCGGGCGACGGTCACCGGGATCAGGGTGCCGTCCCGGGCGGGGACCCAGTGCAGCTCGCTGACGTGGCGGGCGGGGTCGTGGCCGGGGACCTCGGCGGTCTTCAGCGGCAGGCGCTCACCGGTGTCCAGGTCGAGGGCCGACCAGCGGGTGGGCTCGGTGTAGGAACCGGTCTCGACGATGATCGTGGCGGTGTCGTAGACCTCGTTGCGCACCTGGGCGATCCGCCCGGCGGGCGTGCCGGGCCCCACCTCGTACGGCCGCCCGCCGTCCAGCGGGACGACCCGCAGCAGGGGCTCGCCGTCGCGGCGCAGGGTCAGCACGACGTGCCGGGAGAAGCAGTCGGCGGCGTGGACGCGCTCCCCCGGCCTGGGCTCGCCGAAGGGGGTCCACTCGCCGACGACGGGGGCTTCGCCGCCGTCCGGCGGGGTGAGGGAGGCGGTGACCACCCGGAACTCGGGGTGGGTGTCGTTGGTGACGACGACCAGGCGGCCGTGGGTCGCGTCGTGGTCGGCGCGGTACTCGCGGCCGGGGCGGCGGCCCGCGACGGAGTGGGCGGCGGTGCCGTCCACCAGCCAGACCTCGGTGGTGTCCCGGCTGGCGGAGGTGACGGTGATCAGCCCGGAGCGGGCGGCGCGCACGGTGAGCTCGAAGCGCCGGTCGTCCTCGCGCAGGACGGCGACGTCCTCGCCGGTGGCCAGGATGTGCGCGCGGACCTCGTACGGGCGGTACACCGGGTCGACGACCGTGTAGTAGAACGTGCCGGAGTCGGCCGACCACGCGCCGGTGTAGTAGGTGCCGGGTATCCGGGCGGGGAGGTCCTCGCCGGTGGCCAGGTCGCGGAAGCGGAGCTCGTAGACCTCGTCGCCGGTGGTGTCGACGGAATAGGCCAGGTAGCGGTCGCAGGGGCTGACCTCGCTGACACCGAGCTCGACGTAGCCGGTGGCGGCGGCCAGCGCGTCGAGATCCAGTACGGATATCGTCGTCGCTGCGGATTTATCATTCTTGTTACGGCAAATCACGCCGTATTCTCTTCCGGATTCCGTGCTGGTGTAGTAGACAAAAGCCCCACGGCGCCAGCTGACCGACCGCTCAGCTTCCGGCGTCCGGCCAGCCATTTCGCTGACGAGCTCCTGCCGGAGGTGCGCAGTATGGGCCATCCGCGCCTCGTAGTGACGCCGCTCGGCCACCAGGTGCCCGCGCACCGCCTCCGCGTCGCGCATCCAGTGGTAGTCATCGGCCCGCTCCACCCCGTGCAGGGAGTGGACGTGCGGGACCCGCGGCGCGACGGGGGGAGCAGTCATGGCAGGACGCTAGCACCGCGACTGAGCGGCCGGTCAAGAACGTCCGGCCCCTGAGAACCCGATCGACGTCCCCACCCGAGCCGTGTACTCCCCGATATCGCGCCCCCCGGAGGACGATATGTCGATATTTCGCCGCACAGGTGTGACACACGGGACACGTGCGACACGTGTGATCCGCGCGGCCCTGGCCCTGATCGCCTTCGTGGTGATGACCGGCGCCGCGGCCCTGCCCGCGAGCGCCCAGTCCCCCGGCCCGGCCGCCACGCCCGGCAAGAAGGTCTTCACCGTCGGCATCCTGTCCGACGTCGACTCGGCGAACCCCTTCACCGGCATCGTCGTCGAGGCGTACGAGATCTGGGGCATGGCGTACGACACGCTCACGGGCTACTCCGCCAAGGACTTCTCCCCCGTGCCCGCCCTCGCCGAGTCGTGGACCGAGGCCCCGGACAGGAAGAGCTGGACGTACAAGATCCGCTCCGGGGTGAAGTGGACCGACGGGAAGCCGCTGACCGCCGCGGACGCCGCCTACACCTTCAACCGGATCATCGACGGCGAGTACGAGCAGACCAACTTCGGCAGCTACGTCGTCAACATCACCAAGGCCGAGGCCCCGGACGACACCACGCTGATCCTGCACGTGAAGAACCCCACCCCGATCATGGCCCGTCTCGCCGTGCCGATCCTGCCCGAGCACATCTGGAAGGACATCGACCAGAAGGAGGTCAAGTCCTTCAGCAACGAGCCCGAGCCGGGCGCCGTCATCGTCGGCTCGGGGCCGTTCCAGCTGGCCGAGCGGAAGAAGGGCCAGTTCCTCCGGATGGTGGCGAACAAGTCCTACTGGCGCGGCGCCCCCAAGATCGACGAGGTGGTGTTCCGGGTCTTCACCAACGCCGACGCCGAGGCGCAGGCCCTCACCCGCGGCGAGATCGACTACGCGTACGACCTGCAGGCCAACGTCTACAACTCCCTGAAGAACAAGCCGGGCATCACCACCCGCGCCGCCGAGTACACCGGCTTCAACGAGGTCGCCTTCAACACCGGCGCGGCGCTGGCCGACGGCACGCCCATCGGCGACGGCAGCGAGGCGCTGAAGGACAAGCGGGTGCGTCTCGCCATCTCGCGCGCCATCGACCGCACCACCCTGGTGAACCGCGTGCTGGACGGCAACGGCGAGCCGGCCGACACGATCATCCCGCCGATCTACTCCCTGCTGAAGTACACGCCGCAGGCCCCGCAGGGCTTCGACCCCGCCGAGGCCGGGCGGCTGCTGGACGAGGCCGGGTACACCAAGGGCGCGGACGGCATGCGCGAGAAGGGCGGCAAGAAGCTGTCGCTGCGCCTGTTCACCCGGCAGGAGTCCAACGAGTCGCAGACCTCCGGCGAGTTCGTGAAGGGCTGGCTGAAGGACGTCGGCGTCGACGTGAAGCTGAAGGTGGTGTCGGAGGACGCCCTCACCGAGATCATCGGCCGGGGCGAGTTCGACATGTTCGAGTGGGGCTGGGTGGTCGAGCCCGACCCCGACTACCAGCTGTCGGTGATGACCTGCGGCAAGCGCAGCTACAAGGACGGCGACGCGATCTACGCGGACCTGTCCGACTCGTTCTACTGCAACCCCGAGTACGACAAGCTGTACCAGGCCCAGTCCGTGGAGACCGACGCCGCCGCCCGCGCCGGCATCGTCAAGCGCATGCAGCAGATGGTGTACGACGACGCGCCGTACGCGGTGACGTACTACTACCGGGACAACGTGGCCTACCGCAGCGACCGCTGGACCGGCTTCGTCGCCCAGCCCGACCCGGACGGCTCACTGCTCTTCCAGTACGGCACCTACTCCTACCTGAGCATCCAGCCGGTGACCGCCCCCGCCAAGCAGGGCGCGTCCGCCGCCGCGCAGGGCTCCGGCACGGGGCTGTACCTCGGGATCGGCGCCGCGGTGCTGGTGGCCGGCGCGGCGGCGATCCTGCTGACCCGCAGACGGCGCGCCGCGAGCGCGGACGAGCGGGAGTAGACGCGTGGCCGTCACCACCGCCCCGGCCGCCCCGCGCGGCCGGGGGTGGCCGCTCACCGGGACGCCCGGCTACGTCGTCCGCAAGGTGAGCTGGTCGCTCGGCACGGTGTTCTTCGTGCTGGTGTTCAACTTCTTCCTGTTCCGCCTGCTGCCCGGCGACCCGGTGGGGCTGTACAACCGCGGGCGCAACATGCCGGCCGGGCAGATGGCCAAGCTGCGCGCCGAGCTGAACCAGCCGATCGGGCGGCAGTTCCTGGACTACATCACCAACCCGTTCGCCGGGACCATCAACTCCACCCGGTTCAGCCGCCCTGTGTGGGACATCATCGCCGAGCGCGTGTGGCCCACCGTGCTGCTGGTCGGCACGGCCATCCTGATCGCGTCGGTGGCCGGGGTGTGGATCGGCGTGCGCAGCGCCTGGCGCCGGGGCGGCGGCTTCGACCGGGGCGCCACCGCGGCCACGCTCACGCTGTACGCCATGCCGGAGTTCTGGCTCGGCATGATGTTCCTGATCGCGTTCCCGTTCTTCCCGAGCGGCGGCATCGCCACCCCCGGCGACGGCGGGGTGCTCGACGTGGCGTGGCACATGGTGCTGCCGGTGAGCGCGCTCGCGCTGGTGTACCTGGCCGAGTACTCCACCATCATGCGCGCGTCCCTGCTGGACGAGCTCGGCCAGGACTACCTGCAACTGGCCAGGGCCAAGGGCCTGCGTGACGACCTGGTGCGCCGCAGGCACGCGGTGCCGAACGCGCTGCTGCCCACGATGACGCTGATCCTGATGAACCTCGGGTTCGTCATCGGCGGCGCCATCACCGTGGAGACGGTGTTCTCCTGGCCGGGCCTCGGCCTGCTGTCGTACGAGGCGCTGCGCGGCCCGGACATCCCGCTGCTCCAGGCCGTGTTCCTGCTCTTCTCCATCGGGGTGGTCGTCTTCATGCTCGTCGCCGACCTGCTGTACGCGCTCGTCGACCCCCGGGTGAGCACGTCGTGAGCACCCCCTCGGCCGCCGCCGTCGCGCGGGCCCGCCGCCGGGCCACGCTCGGCCGGTTCGCGCGCGACTACCGCTCCCACCGCGCGGGGCTGACGGGCCTCGCCGTCCTCGGGTTCTTCTGCCTGGTCGCGGTGTTCGCGCCGCTGCTGGCCGACCCGGCGGGGCTGGACGTCGTCAAGGCCACCGCACCCGGGCACATGGCGCCGACCCTGGCGTACCCGCTCGGCACCGACGAGAACGGCCGGTCCATCCTGACGCTGCTGATCCACGGCACCCGCATGTCGCTGCTGGTCGGGCTGGCGGCCACCGCGATCGCCATGGTGATCGGCACCGCGGTCGGCGTGACGGCGGGCTTCTACTCGGGATGGCCGCGGTCGGTCCTCACCGCGGTGTCGGACTGGTTCCTGGTCATCCCGTTCCTGCCGCTGGCCATCGTGCTCGCCACCGTGCTCGGCGCCTCGCTGCTGAACATCATCGTGGTCATCGGCGTGACGTCCTGGCCGGGCACGGCCCGGCTGGTGGCCGCGCAGACGCTGTCGGTGCGCGAGCGGCCGTACCTGGAGCGGGCGCGGGCCCTCGGCGGCGGGGACTGGCACCTGATGACCCGGCACGTGCTGCCCAACGTGATGCCGCTGGTGATGGCGCACGTGGTGCTGACGGTGTCGGTGGCGATCCTGTCGGAGACCACGCTGTCGTTCCTCGGGCTCGGCGACCCGACCAGGCCCTCGTGGGGCTACATCCTGGAGCACGCGTTCTCCACCGGCGCGATGAGCAACAACGAGTGGTGGTTCGTGGTGCCGCCCGGCGTGTGCGTGGTCCTGGTGGTGCTGGCGTTCACGCTGGTCGGCCGCACGCTGGAGTCGGTGCTCAACCCCCGGCTCAAGGAGGCGCGATGACGGTGCTGGAGCTGCGCGACCTGCGGGTCACCTACGCGGGCGGCGTGCCCGCCGTGCGCGGGGTGGACCTGTCGGTGGCGCGCGGGGAGGTGCTCGGGGTGGCCGGGGAGTCCGGCTGCGGCAAGTCCACGATCACCAACGCGGCGCTGCGGCTGCTGCCGCGGACCGCGAAGGTCGAGGGCGAGGTGCTGCTGGACGGCGAGGACGTCTACGGCATGTCGTTCGGGCGGCTGCGCGCGGTGCGGTGGGCGCGGGCGTCCATCGTGTTCCAGGGGGCGCAGCACTCGCTGAACCCGGTGCGGCGCATCGGCGGGCAGATCGCCGAGCCGATCCTGCTGCACTCCTCGGCGACCCGGCGGGAGGCCGACCGGCGCGCCGGGGAGCTGCTGGAGCAGGTGGGGCTGCCCGCGCGGCGGGCGCGGGACTACCCGCATCAGCTGTCCGGCGGGCAGCGGCAGCGGGTGCTGATCGCCCTGGCGCTGGCCTGCGGGCCGCGGCTGCTCATCGCCGACGAGCCGACCACCGCGCTGGACGTCATGGTGCAGGCGCAGGTGCTCGCGCTGCTGTCGTCGCTGGTGCGGGACATGGAGCTGTCCATGGTGCTGATCTCGCACGACCTGTCGGTGCTGGGGTCGGTGTGCGACCGGGTGGCCGTCATGTACGCCGGGCGGCTGGTGGAGCAGGGCCCGGCGGAGGCGGTGTTCGACGACCCGCGCCATCCGTACGGCGCGGCGCTGGCGGCGGCGTTCCCCCGGGTCGGCGACGAGCGTTTCCGTTACGGCCCGCGCGGCCTGCCCGGCGACCCGCCGTTCCCCGGTGACCTGCCCGGCGGGTGCGAGTTCCACCCACGTTGCCCGGTCGCCCTTCCCGCGTGCGCGACCACCGGCGTCGCGCTGACCGCACTCGGCGACGGCCGCGCCTCGGCCTGCCTGCGCGCCGCCGAGCCCGCCCTCGACCTGCGAGGTGCCAGTTGAGCGAGAACACCAACACCACCGAGGACGCCGGTGCCGCCGTGGACGGCGGGGCGGGGGTGGCGCTCGCCGCGCGGGGGCTGCATGTGCGGTTCGGCGCGGCGCGGGCGGTGGACGGCGTGGAGCTGGTGGTCGGCGCGGGCGAGATCGTGGCGCTGGTCGGGGAGTCGGGGTGCGGCAAGACGACGCTGGCCCGCGCGCTGCTCGGCCTGGTCCGCCCGGCCGGGGGCACCGTCGAGCACGGACCGGGCCCTCTCGTCCGGACCAGGGCGGGGCTGAAGGAGTTCCGGCGGCACGTGCAGCTCGTGCTGCAGGACCCGACCGGGTCGCTCAACCCCCGGCACACCGTGTACGAGGCGGTGGCCGAGGGCCTGCGGGTGCACCGCGTGGAGGGCGACGAGGAGACGCGGGTCGCGGACGCGCTGTCGCGGGCCGGGCTGCGCCCGCCGGAGCGGTTCTTCCTGCGGTACCCGCACGAGCTGTCCGGCGGGCAGCGGCAGCGGGTGGTGATCGCCGGGGCGCTGGTGCTGGAGCCGGACGTGCTGGTGGCCGACGAGCCGGTGTCGTCGCTGGACGCCTCGGTGCGCGGCGAGATCCTGGCGCTGCTGCTGCGGCTGCGCGGCGAGCTCGGGCTGTCGGTGCTGGTGGTGACGCACGACCTCGGGCTGGCCTGGAACATCGCCGACCGGGTCGCGGTGATGTACCTCGGCCGGATCGTGGAGACCGGCCCGGCCGCCGACGTGCTGCTGGCCCCGCGCCACCCTTACACCAGGGCGCTGCTGTCGGTGGTCCCCGAGATCGGCCGGATGCGGCCGATCCTGCTGACCGGCGAGGCGCCCGACCCGTCCAGGATCCCGGCGGGCTGCCGGTTCCGCCCGCGCTGCCCGGCGTACGCGGACGGGCTGCCCGCCGAGGTGTCCACGCTCTGCGAGACCCGCTCCCCCGCCGTGCTCCCCGCCGGCGGCGGCCACCACGCCGCCTGCCACCTCACCGACCGGACCGGCCCGCCCGAGCCGACCGGCCCGCCGGAGCCGGCCGCCGTGACCGACCCGCCCGGCCTGGCCGACCCGGCCGCCCTGACCGACCCGCCCGGCCTGGCCGGTCGATGAGCACGCTGTCCTGTACGGCCGTGTGGTCGCCCGCGTGCCTGGAGCACGTGCCGGGCGCGGAGATCTGGGTCGGGGTGAGCACGCCGGGGACCGAGGTGCCCGAGCGGGTGGCCGTGATCCGGGACGCGCTGGCGGACGCCGAGACGGTGGAGGCCGTGCCGCACGACGACGCCGTGCTGCACGCGGTGCACGACCCCGGGCTGGTCGCGCATCTGCGCGAGGTGTGGTCGCGGTGGGACGAGGCCGGGTTCCCCCGGGACCCGGGGCAGGACCGGGTGGTGCCGTACGTGTTCCCCACCCCGGCCATGACGGCGGGCATGCCCGCGCGCACCCCGGTGGCGGTGCACGCCCGCGCCGGGCTGTGGTGCTACGACACCATGACGCTGGTCGGCCCCGGCACCTGGGCCGCCGCCAGGGCAGCGGTGGACGTGGCGCTCACCGCGGCCGACCTGGTGGCAGGCGGCACGCGGCTGGCGTACGGGCTGTGCAGGCCGCCGGGGCACCACGCCACGCCCGCCGGGTACGGCGGGTCGTGCTACCTGAACAACGCGGCCGTCGCCGCCGAGGCGCTGCGCCGCCACGGCTTCGCCCGGGTCGCGGTCGTCGACGTGGACGCCCACCACGGCAACGGCACCCAGGCGGTCTTCTGGACGCGGCCGGACGTGCTCTACGCTTCGGCGCACGTGGACCCGGGCGCCGGGTGGTTCCCGCACTACGTCGGGTTCGCCGACGAGACCGGGGCCGACGCGGGCCTCGGCGCCACGTGCAACCTCCCGCTGCCGCCCGGCACCGGCGACGAGGGCTGGCTGGCCGGGGTGGAACGGCTGTGCTCGGAGGTGGCGGCCTTCGGCGCCGAGGCGGTGGTGGTGTCCCTCGGGGTGGACGCCGCCGCGGACGACCCGGAGAGCCCTCTCCAGGTGAGCGCCGGCGGCTACCACCGCACCGGGCGGCTGATCGCCGGCCTGGGACTGCCGGTGGTGGCCGTCCAGGAGGGCGGCTACCACCTGCCCTCCCTGGGCGAGCTGGTGCGCGCCACCCTCACCGGGCTGGCGAACCCCTGACGGCGCGGCCCCGGAGGCCGGTGGCGATCAGAGGTGGATGAGGCTGCCGCCGTGGTCGATCACGTCGGCGGTGTCGTCGTCGAACCACAGGCCGCCGGTCGCCAGGTAGCGGAAACGGTGGACTCCCGGCGGGAGGATCACCGACACGCTGCGTATGCCGCCCCGGCGGCGTTGCAGCTCGTGATAACCGGGATTCCACTGGTTGAAATCGCCGACGACACTGACGACACCCATGGGCTGGTCCATGGGCAGGGCAAAGGTGACACGGGTCTTCCGCCCGAAAAGTAGCGTGCGCTTGAGCATCGGAGATCCTCCGGGGTCGATGCCCCTACCCTGCCGCACCACCACAGGCCCAAGTAATACCGACACGCCTCATGTAACACACATTTCACTACTTCCTGGGCAAGCCCCGAACCCGGCTCGACCAGCGGCTGGTCCGGAGTTCGGCGGAGTCCTCGGTGGCGGTCACGGTGACGGTGACGGTCAGGTCCCCGCCGTCCGCGACCACCTCCACGCGGCTTCGGGCGGTGACCGCCGGGCCGTCCGGCCAGGTGATCGCGAACAGGGTGTCCGCGGTCGCGGTCTGGCGCCGCGTCCGGTGGTCCAGGGTGACCTCGCCCTCGTACCGGTCGGCGTAGGAACCGCCGCCGTCGGTCTCCGCCGACGAGCCGTAGCCCGTGCGGCAGCGGGTGACGCCGCCCAGCACGTCCCGTTCCACGGTCCACACCACGCCGTCCGTCTCCGGGGGCTCGGGAGGAGGGGTGTGGACCAGGCCGGTGGCCTCGGGGCCGAGCGGGCCCTCGGCGACCGGCAGGAGCAGGACGCCGGTACCCAGGCCGACATGGACGGGACCGGTGTCCGGGAGTGTCATCGCGTTCGGCCATTCGGCGGTGGCGAGCGCGAGCCTGAGCCGGTGACCGGCCACGACCCGGTGCGCCACCACGTCCAGCTCCACCTCCGCGTCCGCCCGGTCCCCGGCGGGCAGCCGCAGCAGCCCCCGGGTGACGAGCTCGGACGCGCCGTCCGGCGCCACGTCGCACAGCCGCACGGCCAGCGCTCCCCCGCCCGGGGCGCGGACCGGCACCCGCAGCCGGGGGTTTCCCACGATCGCCAGCCCCTCGGCGGGCACCTCCCATTCCACGGTCACCGACCGCGCGTCGTCGTCCCGCTGGTCCAGCGGCTGCCCCCAGGGCAGCGCGCCCGCGCAGGTGTTCCACACCGCGACCCCGATCCCCGGGTCGGACGGCAACGCGACCCAGCGGGACTCCGCCTCCGCGGGAGGAGCCCCCGCCGTGCGCGAACCGGCCTCCCCCGGAAGGACCCGGGCCGGGCCGGGTCCGGTGAGCGGCCCGTCCAGGGGTACGGCCCGGTGCGGCGGAGCAGGCCAGGCGGGCAGGTCGTGGAAGGTGCCGCCGACGAGGGGGCGGTCGGGGGACGGCGGGGTGGAGGAGCGGAGGAAGACCACGGCGGAGCGGGCGGGGACGGCGGCGGTGTCGCCGCGGAGCCAGCGGCCCCACCAGCGCAGCATCTCGGGGAGCAGGTCGATGCCCGGACCCGGCAGAGCGTGGGCGGGGTCGGCGTGCGACCACGGTCCGGCGACGACCCGGTACGGCACGCCGCCCCGCTCCAGCGCGGCGGTGAGGCGGGGCACCACGTTGCCGTAGCCGTCCGCCCACCCGGCGACGAGCATGGTGGGCACCTCGATCCGGCCGAGCCGGGGCCGCAGCGAGCCCTGCCGCCAGTAGGGGCCGTCCTCCTGCTCGGCCAGCCAGCGCGGCAGCCACGGCTCGGTGGCGGAAAGGCGGCGCAGCCACTCCTCCCGCCACCCGTCGCCGTAGACCCCGGGCACCGGCGGCAGCGCGTTCATCGCCGCCATGTAGGCGGGGTAGTCGACCAGGTCCAGCCAGCGGGGCACGCCGCCGGTGTAGTGGACGTCGTCGGTGTACCGGTCGTCGGAGGCGTAGATCGAGCAGACGGCCCTGAGCGCGGGGGGCCGGGCGGCGGCCACGTTCAGCGCGTTGAAGCCGCTGTAGGACGTGCCGTACATCCCGACGCCGCCGTCGCACCAGTCCCGGGCGGCCAGCCACGCGATCACCGCGCACAGGTCGCCCGTCTCCTCCGGCGGGTACTCGTCGCGCGCGACGCCCTCGCTGGACCCGGTGC
This sequence comes from Sphaerisporangium aureirubrum, assembly GCF_042658925.1. Classification (NCBI taxonomy): domain Bacteria; kingdom Bacillati; phylum Actinomycetota; class Actinomycetes; order Streptosporangiales; family Streptosporangiaceae; genus Sphaerisporangium; species Sphaerisporangium aureirubrum. The sequence goes on along the minus strand of NZ_JBHSRF010000037.1, from coordinate 17,819 downwards.
CGCGCAGGTCCACCCGGCACACGGCGTACCCGTGCCCGGCGAGGGCCTCGTACTCGGCGCGGTAGCCGAGGGTCACGTCGTCCTTGCGGTACGGCAGCGCCTCCAGCAGGCACGGCGCGGGCAGCCGCTCAGGCAGGTACAGCGTGGCGGCGAGCCGGGTGCCGTCCGGCAGCGGGATGGTGACGTGCTCGCCGCTCATGGGTCCTCCCGTGCGGTGGCGGGGACGAGGGGACGGGAGGGCGCCGCGTCCCCCGGCTCGGGCGGCGAGCTGACCAGCAGCGTGGCGGCCAGCACGCACGCGCCGCCGGCGAGCAGCGACCACCCGGCCGTCTCGTGGTAGAGCAGCACCGCGAACGCGGTCGCCCACAGCGGCTCGACCGACATCACGATGGCGGCCGGGGCGGCGGGGATGTGCGCCTGCGCCCAGGTCTGCGTGACGAACGACAGCGCCCCCGCCACCGTGGCCAGGTACACCAGGCCCGCCCAGTCGGCCGGGGTGGCGGGCAGCGTGACGCCGCCCGGCGCGGCCACGGCGGTGAGCACCAGCGCGAGGGTGGCGATCTGCGCGACCGACAGCGCGTACGCCTCCGCCGGGCGGCTCCACCGGCTGAGGGCGACCACGTGCACCGCGTACAGCAGCGCGGACAGCACGGTGAGCGCCAGCCCGGCGGAGGAGACCGCCCCGCCGTCCCCGCCCGCCATCAGCGTGAACGCGGCCAGCCCCGCGACGGCCAGCCCGGTGGCGAGCCAGGTGCGCCCGGTGACCCGGGTGCGGAACCAGGCGAGCCCGAGCAGCGGGGTCGCCACGACGTAGGACCCGGTGACGAACCCCGACACCGGCGACGGCAGCAGCGTGAGCCCGTAGGTCTGGGTGACCAGCGCCCCGACGTACACCACGCCGAGCCCGGCGCCGGTCCGCCAGGTCCGGCGCGTGGCCGCGGCCACCGTCCGGGGACGCAGCGCCACCAGCAGCGCGCCCGACAGCAGGTACCGCACCGCGAGCAGGTCGGCCACGGGCAACCGGGTCGTCATGTCCTTGACCAGCGGAAACGTGGTCCCCCACACGGCGGTCACCGCGAGCAGCCCGCCCACCCCGGCGAGATACCTCCCCGGCCGGGAGCCGGGGGCGGTCACGAGAGGGTGTTCTTCAGGATGTCGCCGTTCTTCATGACGAACGCGACGTCGGCGAACGACTCCAGCCGGAAGGGGCCGCGCACCGCGATCAGGTCGGCGTACTTGCCGGGCGCGACCGACCCCACCTCGGCCTCCCACCCCATGCACTCGGCGCTGGTCAGGGTGGCGGCACGCAGGACCTCCAGCGGGGTCATGCCGTACTCGGCCATGGTGGCGAGCTGGCGGCCCTGCATGCCGTGCGGGAAGCCGCCCGCGTCGCTGCCGAAGCCGATCCGCACGCCGGCCTTCACCGCGCGGGCGAACGCCTCGCGCTGCGCCTCGGCGGTCTCGTCGTTCTTGCGCAGCATCTCGGCGTCCCAGCCGTTCGCCTCGCCGGTCTCCCTGATCCAGTCGGCCCACCAGACGTCGGCCGAGAGGTAGGTGCCGTGCTCCAGCATCAGCTCGATGCCCTCGTCGTCGAGGTAGCAGGCGTGCTCGACGGAGCGGACCCCGGCGCGCACCGCCATCTTGATGCCCTCGGCGCCGTGCGCGTGCGCGGCGACGTGCGCGCCGTACCACGACGCCTCGCGCACCGCGGCGCGCATCTGCTCCTCGGTCAGCTCGGGCGCGCCGGGGACGGTGCCCGCGCTCATCACCGCGCCGGTCGCGATCAGCTTGATCAGGTCGGCGCCGCCGTGCAGGATCTCGCGCACCCGCTCGCGGACGTCGTCCACGGTGCGCACCCGGCCGAAGCGGAACTCGCGCGGCAGCCTGATGTCGTGCGCCAGGCCGGTGAGCATGCCGCCGCCGGAGGACACGGTGACGTACGCCCCCGCCGCCGCCATGCGCGGCCCGACGACGGTGCCGTCGGCCACGGCGTCGCGCAGCGCCACGTCCACGAACGCGCGCAGGGTCCCGACGTCGCGCACGGTGGTGAACCCGGCGAGCACGGTGTCGCGCGCGTTGCGCACCCCGGCGAGGGCCTGCCGGGCGGCGCTGAGCTTGAGCTCCTGCACGATGTCGCCGCAGGCGGCGACCCCCGCCAGGTGGGTGTGCAGGTCGATGAGGCCGGGCGCCAGCGTGGCGTCGCCGAGGTCGAGCACCTCGGCGCCCTCGGGCAGCGGCTCGTCGTCCGGCCGCACGGCGGCGACGCGCCCCCCGTCCACCAGCACGGTACGGCCTGTCAGCACCCTGCCCGCCTCGACGTCCACCAGCCGCGCGCAGCGCAAGGCCATCACCATCGGGGCACCCTTTCCGTCGCCGCCGTCTGAGCCGCCACTCAAACACATCGCGGTTGAGCATGACAATGGCGGATTTGCCCAAGCGTGCGACCGGTGCGGCGCCCGTTTTGCGCCTGAGCGACGCCCGGGTCGCGCTAGGGTTCCCCTGTGGCACGAGGATTCGGCCGGATTCGTAGGGATGATCTTCTCAGGACCGCCTGTGAAGTGATCGCCGCCCAGGGCTTCGGCCACACGCGCACCGTCGACATCGCCCGCGCGGCCGGGGTCAGCCAGGGCCTGCTCTTCTACCACTTCTCCACCAAGGACCGCCTGTTCGCCGAGGCCTTCGCCTACGCGGCCCAGCGCGACCTGGAAGCCCTGGCCAAGCTGCAGGAGTCCGGCGGCCCGCCGCTGACCCGGTTGCGGGACCTGCTGCGGCTGTACTCCCCGAGCGGCAAGTCCAAGTCATGGGCGCTGTGGATCGACGCCTGGTCGGAGTCGCTGCGCAGCACGGTGCTGGAGGAGGTGTCGCGCAACATCGACCTGTGCTGGAAGCAGGCGCTGCGCCGCATCCTGGACGACGGCGTCGCCGAGGGCGTGTTCCACTGCCCCGACCCCGACGCCGCCACCTGGCGCATCGTCTCCCTGATCGACGGCCTGGCCGTCCAGGCCACCGTGCACAAGCGCGTCCTCACCCGCGCCCGCCTGGCCGACCTGGTCCGCACGGCCGCCGCCACCGAGGTCGGCGTCCCTCTGGAGGTCCTCACCGGCTGACGTCCCGGCCGGTCAGCGGCGGATGACGACATCGCCCGGCCCGGCGCGGCGATCGCCGCCGCCCGGGTGTCAGGGCGCGGGGGTGCCGGACGCGGGGCGCGGCTCGGGGGCGTACTCCCGGACCTCCAGGATGGGCGGGCGCTCGCCGGGCAGCACGTCCCTGACCACCGGGACGTGGCCGGCGCCGCCGCGGCGGAACTGGGTGAGACCGGAGGCGGGGGTGTGCAGGGAGATCACCTTGCACTCGCGCTCCAGGCGCGCCCACGCGGTGTGCATGATCTGGCCGGCCATCACGCCGAGCGCCTCGGTGGACTGGTGGGAGTGCACGCGCCTGCCGAGGTCGACCTGGGCGAGCGCGTCCAGCCCCGCCTGGTCGAGCAGGTCGATCAGCAGGCCGAGCTCCACGCCGTACCCGGTGGCGAACGGCACCCGCTCCAGCGCGGAGCGGCGCGCGGCGTACTCGCCGGCCAGCGGCTGGACGAAGCCGGCCAGCAGGGGCCAGTGCAGGTTGAGCAGGGGCCGGGCGACCAGCTCGGTGACCCGGCCGCCGCCCTCGCCAGCCTCGCGCAGCGGCCGGTCGTAGCAGCCCTTGACCAGCACCACCGAGGGGTCGGCGAGCAGCGGGCCGAGCAGGCCGGTGACGAAGGAGGTGCGGAACTCGCGCAGGTCGGCGTCCACGAACACCAGCAGGTCGCCGGTGGTGACGGCGAGCGACTTCCACAGCACGTCGCCCTTGCCGTCCATGGCGGGCAGGCCGGGCAGGATCTCGTCCTGGGTGAACACCTTGGCCCCGGCCCGCGCCGCCCGCGCGGCGGTGTCGTCGGCGGAGCGGGAGTCGACGACGATCAGCTCGTCCACCAGCGGCGCGGCGTCCATCAGGTCGCGGCGGATGGCGGCGACGATGTCCCCGACGGTCGCCTCCTCGTTCCTGGCGGGCAGCACGACGCTGATCGTGGTGGCGCCCTTGGCGGCCAGCAGCGCCTCCAGGGGCCAGTCGGCGGACGCGGTGGTGCGGGCGCGCAGCCACTTTTCGACCTCAGGCAGCACGCACGAACCCCCCGTCACAGCACATTTCCATCACTCTATGCGCCCGCGAACAGCACGATTCATCGTGATCCGGGCTCAGACGGCGGCATGGCGCTCCAGGAAGGTGTACACGTCGGCCTCGTCCACGCCGGGGAACGACCCGGGGGGCAGCGCGGCCAGGACGTGGGAGTTGGCCCGCGCCGACGGCCAGGCGTAGCCCTCCCAGCGCTGGGTCAGCTCGGCGGGCGGGCGGCGGCAGCAGTCACCCGACGGGCAGTCCGACCGCGTGCGGTTGGTGGTCTCCCGGCCGCGGAACCACCGCGACTCGCGGTACGGCACGCCGAGTGTGATCGCGAAGTCCCGCTCCCGGGAGGGGTCGACGTGCGCCACGCAGAAGTAGGTGCCGGTCGGCGAGTCGGAGTACTGGTAGTGCACCGAGAAGCGGTCGGGCGTCAGGAAGACCTGGCGGCCCGACCAGCGCAGGCACATGCGCTGGCCCTCGATGGCGCCCTGCTCGTCGGCGGGGAACACGATGCCGTCGTTCTCGTAGGCCTTGTAGATGATGCCCCCGGCGTCGTTGCGCACGAAGTGGCACGCGAGGTCCAGGTGGTGGGTGGCGAGGTTGGTGAAGCGGTGCGCGGCCATCTCGTAGGAGACGGCGAACACGTCGCGCAGGTCCTCCACCGACAGCGCGCGGTTCTGCTTGGCCTCGCGGAGGTACGGCACCGCGGTGGCCTCGGGGACCAGGACGGCGGCGGCGAAGTAGTTGGCCTCGGTGCGCTGGCGCAGGAAGTCGGCGAAGTCGCGCGGGCGGTGGTGGCCGAGCGCCAGGTGGCCGAGGGTCTGGAGCAGGATGGTGCGCGGCGTGTGCATGCCGAGCTGCTCGTTCTTCACGTAGATGCGGCGGTTGCGCAGATCGGTGATGGAGCGGACCGACCTCGGGAGGTCCTGGACGTTGCGCACGGTGAAGCCGAAGTGGGTGACCAGGGCCTGGACGGTGCCCTGGGACAGCGCGCCGGTGCGGTAGCCGACCGCGGCGAGGGCCTCGGCGGCGGCGGCCTCGATCTCGGCGAAGTAGTTGCCCTGCTCGCGCTGCTTGCGGCGCAGCTCGGCGTTGGCGGCCCTGGCCTCCTCGGGCGTGGCGGTGCCCCTGGCCTGGCGGGCGCGCAGCTCCTCGTACAGGCCGAGGATGTGCTCCAGCACGTCGTTGGGCACGCGGGCGGAGACCTTGAGCCGGGACAGGCCGAGGCCGGCGTACAGCGGGTCGCGCTGCGCCTCCTCCAGGGCGATCTCCAGCTGGGCGCGGCGGCTCGGGGCCTGGCGGCGCAGCAGCTCCTCGACCGGCACCGACAGCGCCGAGGCGAGGGACTTCAGCAGCGACAGCTTGGGCTCGCGCTTGCCGTTCTCCAGCAGGGAGAGCTGGCTCGGGGCGCGGCCCACCCGCTCGCCGAGCTCGGACAGGGTCAGACCGCGCTGCTTGCGCAGGTGACGCAGACGCTGACCGAACGCGAGGAGGTCCAGCTCCTGGGTCAAAGTCAGCGGTTCTTCCCCCACCAAGGACGCCATACCACGATCCTAAGCGCAAATTTCACGGTTCTTCCAGTGACTCCGGTCACCAACCGGCCGTGCCGGGGGCGGAGGGTGGGTCAAGGAGGGTTTGGCCCGATCTACGAAGAAGCAGCTCGGCGATTTATCCCTGTTTATAGGGCTATATGGGCATTCGTCGGGCACTGCTCAGTGATCCAAGTCACAAGAATTGGTCTAGGCCATAGCGAAAACTTTGCATTTCTTCACGGCAGAAGACTGGCCAGTATTGGTGTCAGACGAAAGTTCGCTGAGTTTTTCCTTGATCAGGACTTTGTTCTGCTCCGCCCCCGTCGCAGACTCGAAGCAAGCGCCCAGAGGACGCCGAAGGAGCAAAAAATGAAAGATCGCCTCAAGGGAGCTGCAGACGAACTGCGGCGTGAGTGGGAGAACGACCCGCGCTGGACGAACGTCGATCGGACCTACACGGCCGAAGACGTCGTTCGCCTCCGCGGCTCCGTGCAGGAGGAACACACTCTCGCCCGCCTCGGCGCCGAGCGGCTGTGGTCACTGCTTCAGACCGAGGACTACGTGCACGCGCTCGGCGCGCTGACCGGCAACCAGGCCGTCCAGCAGGTGAAGGCAGGCCTGAAGGCCATCTATCTGTCCGGCTGGCAGGTCGCCGCCGACGCCAACCTGGGCGGCCAGACCTACCCCGACCAGAGCCTCTACCCGGCCAACTCGGTGCCCGCCGTGGTGCGCCGCATCAACAACGCCCTGCTGCGCGCCGACCAGATCACCTGGTCGGAGGGCGACGCCAGGGCACCGCACTGGCTCGCGCCCATCGTCGCCGACGCCGAGGCGGGCTTCGGGGGCGTGCTCAACGCCTTCGAGCTCATGAAGGGCATGATCGCCGCCGGCGCCGCCGGGGTGCACTGGGAGGACCAGCTCGCCTCGGAGAAGAAGTGCGGCCACCTCGGCGGCAAGGTGCTCATCCCCACCGGCCAGCACATCAAGACCCTCAACGCGGCCCGCCTCGCGGCGGACGTCTGCGACGTGCCGACCCTGATCATCGCGCGGACCGACGCCCAGGCCGCGACGCTCCTGACCAGCGACGTCGACCCGCGCGACGCGGTGTTCGCCACCGGCGAGCGCACCGCCGAGGGGTTCTACCGGGTGCGCAACGGCGTGGAGGCCTGCGTCGCGCGCGGCCTGGCCTACGCGCCGTACTCCGACCTGCTGTGGATGGAGACCTCCACGCCGGACCTGGACGTGGCCCGCCGCTTCGCCGAGGCGATCAAGGCCGAGTACCCCGGCCAGATGCTCGCCTACAACTGCTCGCCGTCGTTCAACTGGAGGAAGCACCTCGACGACGCCACCATCGCCAAGTTCCAGCGCGAGCTCGGCCACATGGGGTACCGCTTCCAGTTCATCACCCTGGCGGGCTTCCACTCGCTGAACTACTCGATGTTCGACCTGGCCCGCGGCTACGCCGACGACGGCATGCCGGCCTACGTCCGCCTCCAGGAGGAGGAGTTCGCCGCCGAGCGCAACGGCTACACCGCCACCCGCCACCAGCGGGAGGTCGGCACCGGGTACTTCGACCTGGTCAGCACGGCCGTCGCGCCCGACTCCTCGACCGTGGCCCTGAAGGGCTCCACCGAATCCGAGCAGTTCGCCGCCACCCACTGAAACGCCGTACGGGCCGCGCGGAGCACACCGAGACCACGCGGCCCGTGCGGCCCGTCCCCCCGGGCCCGCGGGCTCGTCCGGTAAAGATCCGCCTTGGGCGGCGGCCCCCTCCGGACGGGCCCGCGTCAGAAGTCGTCGTCGAAGCCGACCGTGCCGGTCACCCCGACCTGGTACGCCGACACCCGCCGCTCGAAGAAGTTGGACAGCTCCTGGACGTCCTGCAGCTCCATGAAGGCGAAGGGGTTGCGGGCCCCGTACCTCGGGGGGATGCCCAGCTGGGCGAGCCGCCGGTCGGCCACGTGCTCCAGGTAGGCGCGCATGTCCGCCAGGGACAGGCCGGGCACTCCCCCGCCGAGCAGGTCCTCGGCGAACCGGGTCTCGCAGTCCACCGCCTCGGCGATCATCTCGCCGACCTGGCGCCGCATCTCGTCGTCGAACAGGCCGGGCTCCTCGGCGCGCACGGTGTCCACCACGTCGAAGGCGAAGGCCATGTGCAGTGACTCGTCGCGGAACACCCAGTTCGTGCCGGAGGCCAGGCCGTTGAGCAGGCCCCGTGAGCGCAGGAAGTACACGTACGCGAAGGCGCCGTAGAAGAACAGCCCCTCGATGCAGGCGGCGAAGCAGATCAGGTTGAGCAGGAAGGCCCGGCGGTCCTCCCGGGTGCGCAGCTCGCGCAGCCCGTGGAGCGAGTCGATCCAGCGGAAGCAGAACTCGGCCTTGCTCCGGATCGAGGGGATGTTCTCGATCGCGGCGAACGCCTCGGAGCGCTCACGTTCGCCGGGCACGTAGGTGTCCAGCAGGTTCAGGTAGAACTGGACGTGCACCGCCTCCTCGAACAGCTGCCGGGACAGGTACAGCCGTCCCTCCGGGGAGTTGACGTGCTGGTAGAGGTTGAGCACCAGGTTGTTGGCCACGATCGTGTCGCCGGTGGCGAAGAACGCGACCAGCCTGCCGATCAGGTGCCGTTCCGCCGGGGACATGCGGGCCAGGTCCGCGAGGTCGGAGTGCAGGTCGACCTCCTCGACCGTCCAGGTGTTCTTGATCGCCTCCCGGAACCGGTCGAAGAAGCGCGGGTAGCGCATGGGCCGCAAGGTCAGGTCCATGCCCGGGTCGAGCAGCATCGGGGCCTCGGTCACGATGTCCTTTCCATTCCTGGGGGAGGCGGGGGCGGGCGTCACTGGCAGGCCTCGCAGGACTCGGGGTTCTCCAGGGAGCAGGCGACGGCCTCGTCCAGGGGCGCCGCCGGGCCCGGCACGGTCACCGTGGCCTGCTGGATCCTGGTCGCGGGGCGCGAGCGCAGGTAGTACGTCGTCTTCAGGCCCGACTTCCAGGCGTGCAGGTACATCGAGCTGAGCTTGCCGATGGTCGGGGAGCCCATGAACAGGTTGAGCGACTGGCTCTGGTCGACGTACGGCCCCCGGGCGGCGGCCATGTCGATCAGCGCGCGCTGCGGCAGCTCCCACGCCGTGCGGAACAGCTCGCGCACCTCCGCCGGGAGGGCCTCGATGCCCTGGACCGAGCCCTCGGCCCGCTTGACGGCGTCCCGCGTCTCCTGGTCCCACAGGCCGCGGGCCTTCAGCTCGGCGACCAGCACGGTGTTGATCTGCAGGAACTCGCCGCTGAGGGTCTCGCGCTTGAAGAGGTTGGACACCTGGGGCTCGACGCACTCGTAGCACCCCGCGATCGAGGCGATGGTGGCGGTCGGCGCGATCGCGATCAGCAGCGAGTTGCGCAGCCCGTGCGCGGCGATCCGCCGCCGCAGCGCCGCCCACCGCGCGGTCTGGGCGCCGGTCACCCCCCACAGGTCGGGCTGCAGCATGCCCTGGGCGGCGCGGGTGCGGTCGTAGGCCGGGTGGGCGCCGTACCGCTCGGCCATCTCGGCGGAGGTCTCCAGCGCCGTGAGGTAGATCTCCTCGGCGATCCGGGTGGACAGCTCCCTGGCCTTCGCCGAGTCGAACGGCAGGCGCAGCGCGAAGAAGACGTCCTGGAGGCCCATCACGCCGAGGCCGACCGGGCGCCAGCGCGGGTTGCTCGCCGCGGCCTGCTCGGTCGGGTAGTAGTTGATGTCGATCACCCGGTCCAGGAACGTCACCGCGGTCCGGACGGTGGCCCGCAGCCGCGTCCAGTCCATCCCGTCACCGGTCAGGTGCGCGGCCAGGTTGACCGAGCCGAGGTTGCACACGGCGGTCTCGTCGTCGCCGGACACCTCGATGATCTCGGTGCACAGGTTGGACAGGTGGACCACCGCGCCGGGCCCGGCGGTCTGGTTGCACAGCCGGTTGGAGGTGTCCTTGAACGTCATCCACCCGTTGCCGGTCTGGGCCAGCGTGCGCATCATCCTGCCGTACAGGTCGCGGGCCCGGACCTGGCGGACGAAGCGGCCCCGCTCCTCGGCGGCCCGGTAGGCGGCGTCGAACTCCTCCCCCCACAGGTCGGGCAGCTCGGGCACCTCGTCGGGGTCGAACAGCGACCACATCTGGTCGGCCTCCACCCGGCGCATGAACTCGTCGGGGATCCAGTTGGCCAGGTTCAGGTTGTGGGTGCGCCGCGCGTCCTCGCCGGTGTTGTCGCGCAGCTCCAGGAACTCCTCGACGTCGGGGTGCCACGGCTCCAGGTACACGCAGGCCGCGCCCTTGCGCCGCCCGCCCTGGTTCACCGCGGCCACCGACGCGTCCAGGGTGCGCAGGAACGGCACGATGCCGTTGGAGCGGCCGTTGGTGCCCCGGATCAGCGCGCCCCTGGACCGCACCCGCGACCACGCGATGCCGATGCCGCCGGCGAACTTCGACAGGCGCGCCACCTGGGCGTACCGCTCGTAGATGGAGCCGAGGTCGTCCCTCGGGGAGTCGACCAGATAACAGGACGACATCTGGGTGTGCCGGGTGCCGGAGTTGAACAGCGTCGGCGAGCTCGGCAGGTAGGCCAGCGACGACATCAGCCGGTAGAACCCGGCGGCCTCCGCCGCGGTGGCGGACAGGCCGCAGGCCACCCGCAGCAGCCAGTACTGCGGGGTCTCCACCACCTGCCTGCCGGCCGGGTGGCGCAGCAGGTAGCGGTCGTAGACGGTGCGCAGGCCGAAGTACTCGAACCGCAGGTCCCCCTCGGGGTCGACGGCGTCGTCCAGCTCGCGGGCGTTGGCCGCGACGAACCGGGCCGTCTCATCGCCGATCAGCCCCAGCTCGTGGCCGAGCCGGATCGACCGGCTGAACGACGCGACGCCCTGGCCGCGCACCTCATCGGCGACGCACGCCGACAGCAGCCGGGCGGCCAGGCGGGAGTACTGCGGCTCCTCGCCGATCAGCTCGGCGGCGGTCTGGACGGCCAGCCGCTCCACCTCGGCGGCGGTCACCCCGTCGTACAGCCCGGCGATCGTCCTGGTCGCCACCCGCAGCGGGTCGACGTCCCCCAGGCCGGCCGCCCGGCGCTCCACCGCCCGGACGAGCCTGCCGAGGTCGACCGGCTCGGCGGAGCCGTCGCGCCCGCGCACCCTCACGGGCATGTTCTCGGTTACCGTCACAGCTCTCTCCTCGCGACCCTTGTGACCGGTGGGCCCGGTGCGCGCGGGGAGGGGCATGCCGACGGCCACGCCGGGGCGTGTGCCGGGGCCGCCGGCCGTCCCACGCGGCCTCGGACCGGCCGCGCGCCTATCGGCGGCGCGCGGCGCGCTGGCAGGTCTTCGGACTCATGGGCAGCACGGCGGGACGCCGCGTTCGCCTACTGGCCGTCGCTTCCCGGGCCGCTCCGGCTCGGGGCCGGGGGGATCCAGTGCTTCATGACGGCGTTCGTTCCCAATCACCGCTGCGGGGCAGTCCCGGAATTGGCGAGCGCGCGCGAGTGCGCGCGGACATGGCCGCACCGGGTTCCCTCTTGCCTCGGCCACCCTGGATGAGCGGCCGAACCAGCTGCGAGGAACACCATATATGGGGGTGCCCCCTACGTCACACCGCCACATCTCGTATCGGCGTGTCTCAGGGGGACACCCCGGCATCCTGCGGGGCCTCCGGCGCGGGGGCGCCGTCCCGCCGGGCGGCGGGGGACGCCCACACCAGGCCGAGCGCGACGAGGGCGGCGCCGAACACCAGGCCCCGGGTCAGGATCATCAGCGCGAAGGCCGCCCCCGGGGGCAGCGCGCCGTCCACGCCGAGCGCCGCGACGGCCGCGAACCCGGCCAGCCCCGGATACGATCCCGAGCTCGGTCTCGGTCAGCTCCAGCTCACGGGACAGCGGCGCCAGGACCGGGGTGAGGAGTTGGTAGGCGGTGAAGACCACGAGGACGGTGACCAGCAGCGGGGCCATGGTTCTGCGCACAGGCCGATCCCTTCCCGAGGATCTCGGGGCCCCCGGCGAGCGGGGGCCGGGACACCCGCCCGATCCCCTCGGGGCCCTCGGCGAAGCGGTGGGCCGGCCGGATCCCGGGTGCCCCCTCATTGTTCAGGGGAAGGCCGGGAAGATCGATCGGGTGTTCCAGGGCGGCCCTACCATTCACGGCATGTCCTCACTCCTGCTGCGCAACGCCCGTGCTGGTCTCGGCGGGCCCATCCTCGATGTCCTGGTCGTCGACGGCGTGATCGCGGAGCCCGGCGCCGAGCCGCCGCCCGGCACGGAGACGGTGGACGTCCTGGGCGGAACCGTGCTGCCGGGACTGTGGGACGCGCACGTGCACGCCGTCCAGTGGGCGCAGACCCGCCGCCGGGTGGACCTCGGCGGCGCCCGCTCGGCGCGCGAGGCGGTGACGCTGATGACCTCCGCCGCCCCGGGCTCCGGGATCGCCGTGGGGTTCGGCTTCCGCGACGGCCTGTGGCCGGACACGCCGCACAAGTCCCTGCTGGAGGCCGCGGCCCCCGGCGTCGCCATCGCCTTGATGAGCCAGGACCTGCACACGGTCTGGCTCAGCCCCGCCGCCCTGACCCTGATCGGCCGGGGCGACCACCCCACGGGCGTGCTGCGCGAGCAGGAGTGCTACGCCGCCGTGACCGCCCTGCCGAAGCCTCCGCAACGGGAACTGGACCGCTGGGTGACCGAGGCCGCCACCGCGGCCGCCGCCCGGGGCGTGGTCGGCTTCCAGGACTTCGAGATGGCGGACAACGTCACCGACTGGACCCGCCGCGCCCGTGCCCACCGGCTCGACGTCCGCGTCATCTGCTCCATCCCCAGGAACCGCCTGGAGGAGGCCATCGGCCGCGGCCTGCGCACCGGCGCCCCCGTCCCCGGCTCAGGCGGCCTCCTGACGGTCGGCCCCGTCAAGATCTTCACCGACGGCTCCCTCAACACCAAGACCGCCTACTGCGAGATCCCTTACCCCGGCACCTCGTTCCTCGGCTCCCTGGAGATCCAGCCCGAGGAACTCCGCACCCTGATGGCCCTCGCCACCGCCCACGGCGTCCACCCCGCCGTCCACGCCATCGGCGACCTGGCCGTGGGCATAACCCTGGACGCCTTCGAAGCCGTGGGCTGCCCCGGCCGCATAGAACACGCCCAGCTGGTGACCCCCACCGACCTCCCCAGATTCGCCCGCCATGGCCTGGTGGCCGGCGTCCAGCCCTCGCACGCCCCCGACGACCGGGAGATCGCCGACACCTACTGGAAAGGCCAGACCCACCGCGCCTACCCCTACGCCACCCTCCTCGCCGCCGGCGCGACCTTGGAATTCGGCTCCGACGCCCCCGTGGCCCCCCTGAACCCCTGGGACGGCATAGCCTCCGCCGTGACCAGAACCGACGACACCCGCCCCCCATGGCACCCCGAGCAGTCCCTCCCCCTGAAGGCCGCCCTCTCCGCCTCCACCCGAGCCGACCTCTCCCCCGGCGCCCCCGCCGACCTGGTCATCACCGCCGACGACCCCTCGGCCCTCCCCCCTGACGCCCTCCGCGACATCGAGATCACCGGCACCCTCCTGGCCGGCCGCTGGACCCACCGCCGTCTCTGACCGCGCGGACATGCCAGCGACCGTCCAGGTGGCCGAGGGTGAGGGGCCGGGCGAAGCAGGCCGACAGCGTCGCGGAGGTGAGAGTCTCCCGCACCGGGCCGGAGGCGAGCACACGGGCGTCACGGAGAAGGAGGGCATGGGTGGTGGTGGCCGGCACCTCCTCCAGGTGATGGGTCACGAGGATCGTGGTGAGAGACGGATGGGCGCGCGCCAGGTCCTCCACCGCGGCGATGAGGTCTTCCCGACCGGGAAGATCGAGCCCCGCGAAGGGCTCGTCCAGCAGGAGAAGCGCGGGATCGGGCATCAGCGCCCGGGCGACCCGCACACGAGCACGCTCCCCCTGGGAACACACCGCGAACGGCCGGTCCGCCAGATCCTTGCACCCGAGATCGGCCAGCAGGGCATGCGCCCGCTCGTGCTCGGCGCCCCCGTACCGGTCCCACAGCGGCGCACTGGTACCCGTGAACCCCGTCAGCACCACCTCATGAGCGGTGAGCCCCTCCTCCTCCATCAACTCCTCATCCACCAGCCGCCGACCAACCGCCACCAGCCCGATATGCCGCCGCAACTCCCGCATATCCACCCGCCCCAGCCGATGCCCCAGCACCGAAGCCACCCCCGAACTCGGATGCCGCACAGCCCCCGCAATCCCCAGCAACGTCGTCTTCCCAGCCCCATTACCCCCAAGCACCACCCAATGCCCCCCAAACTCCACCCGCCAATCCACCTCATCCACCAACACCCTCCCCCCACCCACCCTGACCCCAACCCCAACCAACTCAACCGCCGCCCCATCCCGCCGCGGCCACACCCCACGTCCCTCGCCCATCGGCCCCCCTCTCCCGAAGCAGCATAGGAACCGACGCCGGCACGCCAAACAGCGGGAGTCACCCAAGCTGTTCAGCGCCGACCTTCCTGGCCGCGCGCTCCCGACACACCGTCGTCGTCCCCCTCCGCACGCGTTGCCAGAGCGGCGGCGAAGAGATCGTCATCGACGACAGGGACAGCGCCACAGCGCCCGGCAAGGTATCTCCGACCCCAGCTCTCTTCCTCGCGGGTCTCGAACCCGGAAAGGGCAAACAACTCGGTCACCCCATATTCGTCCTTTTCCGTGAACCAGACATGATCCCGGCCCAGCACCTCCTCCCCCTGGATCCGCCCGAGCAGCGTGACGTCAAGGCTGGTGAAGACGAGCTGTGCGCCCCGTGGATTGGTCGACGGGTCGGCGAACAAGCGGATCAGCCGGGCCGACAAGTACGGATGCAGGCTGGAGTCCAACTCGTCCACCAGCAAGGGCGTGCCCCGATCCAGCGACAAGAGGATCGGCAGGCATATCTCGAAGAGAACTCGGGTCCCGAGCGACTGATCTCGCCATCTCAGGGCGAACGTGCCGTCCCGCGCCCGATGCCTGAAGATCATGTACTTGTCCGCAGCCAGCGGGTGGCCGTCGGGGCTGTCCATGCAAGTGGATAGCCTGTCCGGCTCGCTCTGAGTCTCCTCGGCCAACTCGATCCCGGTGTCCACCGCCTGGAGTAACGCCGCCAGCCGCCCAAGGAGGCCGAGGTCGTCCATGACCTTCAGATCGCCGTTGCCACCAGGGACACGGAGGCCCGTCGCCTTGCGGCTGAGGACACCCGCGAACCAGTCGTACACCGGCCGGACGAGCACCTGCTTCGTTCTCGCCGCCACGGACAGGTAGAGCACGTTCGACGCCGTGATTTCCTGCACCGTGGACTGCGAAGGCTCCCTGTGCGAATACTCATCAAGCTTTCGGTGAAAAATGATGCTTTTCCGCCTATGCGGATAGCTGCACATCCACTCCTCCACCACCCGCGCGTCGTCCACCGCGAACCCGTACGTGTACCGAACGCCTTCGAGCAGCAGATCGACCACGTACGTGGACGGCTCTTCACACGCGGCGGCGTCCAACGCGAAGGGGTGACGCCGGATCCCTCCATCCGGCTCACTCTCCCGTAGGGAGCCGAGTACCAGGTCTCGCATGTACAGCAACGCGTCTATGACGTTCGACTTGCCCGAAGCGTTGGGACCGAAGATTCCGGCCACCGGAACAGCTCGCCAATCGGCTTCCGCCGGAGTGCCGACGCCAGAGCTGGGAGCGAGCAGCAACTGCTGCTCGGTACGGAGCGAACGATGGTTGGCCACGCGGAAACTCAGCAACATCGGACTGCTGCCTCCAGGCAGTCGGGCTGATGAGGACAGCTGTTTCGGGGAGGGAATCCAAGGCCACCTACGTGCAAGAATCCCAGGCTCCGCATCGCGCCCCCGGACCCACCGTTGCCACTGGCCTCTCCCCTACTCGAAGTCGAACTCGTTCGCCCGCACCCCGGCCAGGAACGCGTCCCACTCGGCCCGGGTGTAGATGATCACCGGACCCTCCGGGTGCCGGCTGTGCCGCACGGCGATGCGCTCACTGCCGTCCGACAACGGACCGGCCTCCACACAGTTGGGGCCGCCGTCGGGACTGAAGGTGCTGATATGCCATGCGACGACTGGCTGGTATTCGGAGGTAGACATGCAGGACTCTCCATTCCCGCTAGTGCAAAGCTTCGGCGGTCGCTCGTATCAGCTTGATCGATTCCGATGAATCCAGTGAATCACTGCGAATGTGATCAAACTTGAGTATAAACCGCTGCACTTCACTCGCTTCCGCGTAAATCCCTCCACCAGGAGTGTCCATGTAGGCGACCTCTGGATACGGTTCGGGCATCTCGAAGATCCTGAAGGCTCCCTCTGGACTGGCGTGGGCACCCGAGGTGAAAGGGAGGATGCGTATCTCGATGTTCGGCCGTTCGGCGATGGTGACGAGGTGGTCGAGTTGTTCTTTCAGCACCTCCCGTCCTCCTTGGCGTCGACGCAGGAGGCTCTCGTCCAAGATCGCCTCGACATGGGGTGGCTCCGGGCCGGTAAGGATCTGCTGACGGGTGAGACGAAATCGGATTCCAGAGGTGATCTGCACAGGAGAGGAATCTACGACGGCCTGCTGCACCGCCTCCATGTACGGGCGGGTCTGCAACAGACCGGGGATCACCAGCGCGTCGAAGGAGCGGATCCGGCGGGCACGGGACTCGACCCAGGCGTAATCGACCATGACCTTGGACAGGTCTTCGGAGTAGCTGTCCCACCAACCGCTCTGCCACACCTCACGCGCCAGTCGTAGTAAACCGTCCCGACGGGTTGTGTCGGTGACACCGTACAGATCCAGCATCGCGAGCACATCGGGTGTCCGCGCGGGATAGATGCCGGCTTCCACGCGACTGATGGTCCCGCCGTCACGCTGAACGAAGCCGCCCGCCTCCTTGAGGGTGAGCCCGCTCATTTCCCGGAGCTGTCGCAGCTCTCGGCCGAGCCACTGGGCCCTCAACGTCATTGCCCGCTTGGCATTCATGGATTTGTCGCTCCTTGTCGGAGTTTGGGGTACGGAAAAGCCGCTGCCGGAGCCCACAAATTTGTATTTCTTTGCGGTTGCACCTCCAAGATTGCCTGCGCCATGACATCGTCAAGTGACGGATCGTACACACAGAGTCAGAATCGCGGGCCGGTCCCGGCAAGTCCCCGGAACGCTCCATCCGCAGGAAGGATCAGCGGTGATCGTGAGTCACCCTCGGACCGCGCTTACGGCGCGCCCTGTGCTCTCGCGTCGGTTCGCGCCGTCGGCGGCGCAGGTGCGGCCCGCTCGGGCGTTCGTCGGGGAACTACTCGGGGACGGACATCCCTGCCGCGACGATGCGGTGTTGCTGACCAGTGAGCTTGCCGGGAACGTGGTGCGGCATGCCGTGGAGCGGGACTTTCTCGTCTCTGTGGCCTTCACCGGGGACTGGGTGCTGGTCGCCGTGGAGGACACGGGATCGGCTGACGTCCCGCATGTGCGCAGGCCCGGGGATGTCGAGACCAACGGGCGAGGGCTACTGCTGGTCGACGGGCTCGCGGCCCAATGGGGGTTCGAACGGCGGGTGAGCGGGACGATGGTGTGGTTCGAACTCGTCGCGCCGAGCGCTCAGGGCGATGAGGATCAGAGGACGGGCAAGTGGCGCGGACCTGGTGGCGGCCGTCCAGGTGGGATGCGGGACGAGCGGGACGCGTGAGTGCGGCATACGGGCAGCGCCGGATCGGTGCGCCCGCACCTTACAGCGGGAGCCATGGGAGAGAAGGCGCTTCACGGTGGGTGCGGTGAGCCCGGCAGGCTCGGGGGTGCGGGGGTGTCCCCCGCTCGAACACAGCCCTTGCGGCATCCGCGCGGAGCGCGCCCTCCGCGAGGACCATTTTCCGCGGCGCCCCGCACGCGCGGGTTTCCGCAGCCCGGCGGCGCCGACATTGCCCGACGACGTCCCATCGTCGCGGGGCCGGAGCGGACAAACCCCTCAAAGGCGGCGGAAAGCGAGGCGGTCAGGTGGTGGGGGTCGAGGTGACGGAGGCCGCTGCGGTCAGGTGGTGGAGGTTGCGGTTGGGGTGAAGGTGGGGGTGATTGTGGGGGTGGCGCTGGGGTCTTCGCCGTCGCCCCATTCGGGGAGTTGGCTGATGCTCAC